>JAQUUP010000031.1 GCA_028693815.1 Candidatus Omnitrophota bacterium | reverse complement strand
TCAATTTCCTTATTGCTCAATGAGCACATATAGATTTTTGTTTTCTCACAAACAACGGCCTGCTTTTTTGTCTTAGCATCCACAACTGCCACCCCTGAATAAACCCAATGTGGATTTTGTGATAGCATCTTTAAATTCTTTTTAGCCTCTTTCGAGTTCCTAGGCTTACCGATAATTTTTTTGCCCTTAATATAAACAAGTGTATCCGATCCAACAACAATACCCTGAGTAATACGCGATGCAACGTCGCGTGCTTTTAAAAGTGCATTTTTCTTAACAAGCGCAGCGCATCCTTTAGAAGAATCAGTGTGCTCTTTGACTTTGCTCGGAATAACACAAAACGGTACGCCCAACTGCTTAAGCAATCGCTTGCGCGGAGATGACTGTGAGGCTAGTATAAGAGGATGTTTCATTAATCTAGAAAATCGGATATTTGGAATATTGATTCAAGCGGACAATTGTATTTGGCAATCGCTTGCTTAGCGCCTTCGCCTCTATCCACAATGCAAATTGCTTTAAGAACATTAATCTCAGCATTTTTCATCACTTCCAAAGATTGAACAAAAGCTTTTCCTGTTGTCGCTACATCGTCAATCAAAACAACCTTAGAACCTTTTGGGATATCTGGTCCTTCAATCTGTTGCTGTTTGCCGTGTGCCTTCGGGGCCTTACGAATAATAAAAGTATTAACTGGTTTTTTGTTTTCAAAACTCTGAGAAGCAATGGCCCCAACGAAAGGATCAGCCCCTAACGTTGGTCCACCCAAAATCGAAACACCATCATCTTTGACCATATCCAAAATAATTTTAGCACAAAGATAAGAACCTTCTGCCGACAATGTCACACGACGAGCATCAATGTAATAATCGCTTTCCTTGCCAGACGAAAGAACAATTTTTTCTTTAAAAAACGCATCTTTTTTGAGAATCTCTAAAAGACGTGCTTTATCTTGATCAATAACAGACATAAGAACCCTTTCTTTAAATGAGCGCATAATTTACTCGACCAAAAGAAGCGTAAATTATCTGCACGGATTTGCTCTGCACTTATAGCGTGTCAGGATAACGCGTTGAAACAAAACTATTTTCTTAAATCTGTGGCTATTATACGATGATTCGCTTTTTCTGACAAGGCGATTATATTAAAAAATTACAACTAAGCTCTTATCTAAGCGATGTTTGACAGAAAAAATGACTCATGCTAAAATGCCTTTTGCTGTCGCATCTAAGGGTTACTTTATGCCTATTCTTTTTTTAAAACAATTCGCAGATGGACTTCTCTCATTAGTCTATCCAAACAATTGTATTGTTTGCAAATCTCCCAACACAACTACTCCACTTCTTGTTTGTGCATCATGCCAAAAAACCATCGCACCTAATCTTCCCCCTTTCTGCGTCAAATGTTCTCGCCATCTAAAAAACCCCAACAAGAATTCTTGGTGTCCCCAATGCCAAAAAACTCAACCTTTTTTTGATCAAGCTTGGGCCGCGACACGCTATACAGATTCTATGAAGAATCTTATTCATTTATTTAAATATAAAAATAAAACTGCCCTTCAATATCTATTTTCTAATATTATAATTTCATTTATCGAGAATTACCATATTGATATAAAACAATTTGATTTTATTGTGCCGATTCCTTTGCACCCTACAAAACTGCGTGAACGGCAATACAATCAAACTGATCTCATTGCACAAAATCTATCTCATAAATTTCACATCCCTTTATCCAGAAATAATCTTATCCGCCAAAAACACACAAAGACGCAAGCTTTACTTAATGAAAAAGAGCGCTGGACAAATACAAAAGACGCCTTTAGAATAAGACATCCATCAAACTTTCTAGAGAAATCTATCCTGATTGTGGATGATCTTATTACAACGGGCGCAACAGTTTGCGAAGCTACGCGCATCCTAAAACAAGCCCAAGCAAAATATATAGGAATATTAACACTGGCCATTGCTTAAAAAATGAAAATCTTACGTAATTACATATTAGCGGAATGCATTGTCCCGTTTATTTTATCTCTATCCGTTTTGACTAGCGTGTTCTTGCTTGGCAATTTAATTAAGCTTGCCAATATGGTCGTCAACAAAGGAGTCAGCCTTGCCCTTGTGGGACAAGTTTTTCTTTACTACATTCCTTACGTTCTTACTTATACACTTCCCATTTCTTGCCTAATGGCAGTTATTCTTACTTTTGGCCGATTTTCAAATGACAATGAAATTTTGGCCATGCGAGCAAACGGCATCCGTCTCAAAGGGCTTTTGTGGCCTGTTTTTGTTTTAGGTGTCATTTTAAGTCTTTTTTCTGTTATTCTAAACATTCGTATTATCCCGCATGCTTATCATCAACAGCGAAAAATTCTTAAAGAAGTGGGTACTAAAAATCCAATGGCTCTCCTGGAAGCTGGAACATTTATCAAAGATTTCAAAGACCAAATTCTTTTTATTTACCGCATCGAAGGAAACAAAATGTACAATGTGCGCATCTATCAACCCCAACCTGATGGAAAAATGACACGCACCATTACCGCCAAAGAAGGCGAATTTACTCAAGTGCCCGGCGAAGATAAAATCAAGCTCAAGCTCATCAACGGAACCAGCGATGAACCAGATTTGGAAAATCCTAACAATTTCTACAAACTAAAATTTAACACTTTTTTTCGTACACTTGATTTGTCCCAAGCTAACAATAAAAAAATTGAAAAAAAACCTCAAGGCATGACACTAGAAGAAGTGCGAAACAAAATTAAAGAAATGAATGATTTAAACATTCAAGATGTTAGACACTTGAGAATTGAGTTTCACAGAAAATTAGTCTGGGCCTTTGCAGTATTAATTTTTATGATGCTCGGCCTTCCGATCGCGGTTGTTACGCATCGAAGAGAAAAAACTGCCAATGTTGCCCTTGCGATGCTCTGCGCAGCAATTTATTATTTATTAACCTTAGGATGCCAAGCGCTCGCTGTTCAAGGAATTACACCCATTGGCATCACCATGTGGATGCCTAACATTATTGGCGCAATAGTCGCCATTGTCTTAAATTATAAATTATGCGTATCATAGAACGTTACCTTCTAAAAACTATTGTTACTATTTTTATTTCAGCAATCATTATCTTCTGCTTCCTATACGTGTTGATTGATTTGGCCAGCAACTTAGATGAATTTATCCGACAAAAAGTATCAATCGAGATTTTAATTCAATATTATCTTTCATTTTTGCCTATCATCATTGCTCAAACTTCACCTCTAGCCTGCTTGATTGCATGTCTTTTAACGTTTAGCCACGCCAATAGCAATAATGAAATCATTGTTTTACGTTCAGGGGGCTTAAGCTTTTGGCGAATTGCAAAACCTGCAATTTATTTCGGGCTCATCGTTTCTGTTCTCATGTTTTGGGTTAACGAACGCTTTGTCCCACAAGCTACATCCATGTCTCAATCAATCGAGGATGAATATCTTGCCCTCTCATCTGATGCCGCAAGAAAAAAACAAGCCATTGATGACTTAACATTTTACGGACTTAAGAACCGATTATTTTATATTGATAAATTTAATCCTGCTGATTTCTCTTTGCATGGCGTCACAATCATTGGACATGACGAAAACCAACAAATTAAAGAAAAAATTGTCGCTTTAAATGGAAAATGGACAGGCATCGCTTGGAGGTTTTATCGTCTGCAAATTACAAGCTTCGATATCCCAGGGGACGCAACGACCGAAAGCATACGTTATTACGATGACAAGCTCATGGACATCAAAGAAACCCCCCAAGATTTCTTACGCCAGCGTCTCGATGTCAATTCCATGAACATCAAGCAGCTTCATCAATATATCAAACGTTTTACGCGCAGCGGCGCCCAAAGAGCGCTTAACAATCTCAGTGTAGACTTTCACCAAAAAATCGCTTTTCCTTTTAGTAATTTAGTTATTCTGCTTGTTGGCCTTCCATTGGCTTTAATGACTAACCGACGAAAAGCGCTAACTTTTACATCTTTAGGAATCGCGGTTGGTGTTGGGTTTATTTTTTATGTATTAAATGCGGTTGGACTAGCTTTTGGAAAAGGTGGGCTACTTCCCCCGATTCTCTCTGCTTGGATGGCTCCAGGCATCTGCCTTTTAGTATCACTCTATTTACTTAGAACAAAATTCTAATAAAATATCTTAAGAACTTTCTTTTTCCCCATCATTCTCTTGAATAATTTTCCTAATTTCAACAAGATCAGTATATATACTCATCAGTTTTAAATGCATCTTTGAAGAAACATCATTGATAAGGCCTCAGGAACAAGACTTACATTCTTCCAAAGAATTCTCTCTGAAATCTTTTAAAAGCTCTTCTCTTAACTTTATCGCCAAAGCCAACCATTTCTTGAGTTGCAAGTAAACACGCTTTTCTTAGGCCCTACGACTCTATCCTCTTTTAATCTAATATATCAAATATAGATTTTATTTAATTTCTTTGCCTATCGAAAAAGCTTTTCCAAGATTTTTACCAATACTAAAATAAGCAAGACTCGCATAATCAAAAACAGCAGGCTTAACTTTTGTGATGTTAGGAACACCTTTTTCGTCAAGTACAGACTCTTCGACTTTAATGTCCTTAACTTCACCAATAAATAACGTGTGCAATCCAAGCTTTACAGTTTCTTTAAGCGTACACTCAAGAATAAAAGGAAACTCCTTAACGTACGGAGCATCCACAAGATCGCTTTTAACAGCTGTAAACTTTGTTTTAAAGAATTTGTCTTCACTTCTTCCTGAGGCTATACCAAAATAATCGGCTTGCTTAATATACTCTTCAGATGGGATGCTAATTGTAAACGCCTTTCGCCTCACAAGATTTCCATAACTATACGTAGCCTCTCTCAATGAAACGCAAACGCATACCGGACTTGAGCAACAAATACCGCCCCAGGCAACAGTCATAACATTAGGCTTGTCCTCTTGGTCATAGGTTCCAACAATGAATACAGGTGTTGGAAAAACAATCGTCTTTGCGCCAATCGATTTCTTCATAGCTAATCTCCTTTAAGCAAAATACATTAAACCTAAAGCTCAACTTTCTGAAAGCCAACCTTTTAAAACCTTAGAAAAGTTATCATCGGCAAGTCTTGCGTCAAAAAAAGCACTAATTTTATTCTTTGCCCATCTCGCCTTGTTATCTTCAATGGCAAGAGTCGACCCTTCTTCCGTCCCTTTCAAACTAGCATCACTAAAAATAGCAATAAAAGGATTTTTGTACAAAAGATCTTTTACTCGAGGCAAGAATTCCTCTGGTTCTGACTTTAAAAAAGCTGGATGAATAACAATAATCTCATATTCCTTAACTTTTCCTTTCATAAGCAAATCATTTTCATCGTTTGTCGCAAAACCTTTGTATCCGTTACTTTCCAAAGCCTTAAGGATGCACTCGTTCGCTTCAGAATCGTTACACAACACAAGTGCCTTTTTAGCAAGAGCAAGCTCCATTTTTTCTTTCAGTTCTTCAACCTCAACAGGCTTTGAAATAAAATCAGTAACACCCAAAGCTTCGAAGGTATCTTTCATCAATCGTCTTGCTGTTAAAACAACAACCGGAATATTAGCATACGCTTGATTCCGTTTTAAATTCTTAAAAAATTCAAATCCATCCATAATAGGCATCATAACATCCAGCAAAATAATATCTGGCTTCTTTTCTTTCAAGACCGAAAGCCCCTCTTCACCATTTTCCGCCGTAACAACATCCCATTCTAATGCTTTTAATCTTTTTGCCATCACTTCCCGAATATCTGGCTCATCATCAATTAACAACACTGTTCTGTTCATTTCTTTTTCCTTGTATAATTTATTGATACTATCTTTTAAGATTTATTGTTCGCTTGCAATACCCTGAGCAATGCTATAAAAATTCTTAAAAACATCGCGTCTTCCAGCAACGCCGACCATTTTTCCATCTTCATAAACTGGAATTGTATGAATATTTTTTCGTTTCATAATATCAATGATTTCAGCCAATGATGTTGTTTTTTCAATGCTAATAATTCTAGCTGACATCGCAAAACTAACTTTTGGATTCAAAGCATCTTCCTTAATCGATCCAGAGCGAATAATATCAATCAAAGTAAACAAATCTGTTGCTGTGATCATGCCAGTTGGCTGACCATCTTTTCCAGAAACGGGCAATCCACTAATACGTTTTTTTATCATAAAGTCTGCAACTTCAGCCAAACTTAAATCCTCTTGAGCCATCACAACATTTGTCGTCATAAAGTCTTGCGCCTTAACAGAATTCAATTTTTCTTCTAGCTCTTGAATCTGTTGCTCTGTACTTTTCTTCATAATTCCCTCCTTAATATTTTTGTTTGCCTTGTAGACAAACAGATTTATCATCTGTTACCTAAACAACAAGTAATCTCATAGTTAATTGTCTTTGCAATTTTTGCCAAATCATCAGCCGTCACCTTTTGATTCCCTTGTCTGCCCATCACACACACTTCATCACCAATTTTTATATTCTTAACACGGCTAACATCCACCATAATTTGATCCATGGTCACATTTCCAATAACTGGGCACAGCTGACTTT
Source organism: Candidatus Omnitrophota bacterium (assembly GCA_028693815.1). Taxonomy (NCBI): domain Bacteria; kingdom Pseudomonadati; phylum Candidatus Omnitrophota; species Candidatus Omnitrophota bacterium. Next base: position 13,481 of record JAQUUP010000031.1, on the reverse strand, counting down.
GAATAATCACTTTAGCTTTATTTGAAAAAGATCTTAAATATCCATCGCTATAGCCAATAGAAACTGTCGCAACCGACATCTTCCTGTTGGTCACAAAAGTATGACCGTAGCTAACGCCTCGCCCCTTAGAAATGCTCTTAATAAAACAAATGCGAGACTTTACACTCATCGCCGGGACAAGCTTAATTTTCTTCCTTATTTTCATCGATGGATAAAGTCCATAAAGCATCAATCCCGTACGAGCAAGATTGAATCCTTGATGATCAAAAGCAACAAGCCCCATGCTGTTCGCCGCATGCACATATTTAATAGTTGCGACTTCCTCTTTGGCTTTCTTTGCTAAGCGAAGAATAGTTTTAATTTGATTCTTTGTAAAACTACTATTCGTATCAGCAAGAGGAAAATGAGTACAAAGCCCTTCAATGACAATCCATGGTAAACAAGAAACCTGATCAATAAAATCAGACACCTTTGCCTGGCAAACACCAAGACGACTCATGCCCGTATCAATTTTAATATGAATACAAAATTTCTTTTTTCTCTTGGATGCAAAATAATTTAAAGCTTTCGCTAATTCAAACGTACAAACAACAGGCGTAATATTATGCTCAACTAAATATTCTGCATTTTCAGGCAAAATACTCTCCAAAATCATAATACGCTTTTTAATCCCTAAATTTCTAAGAGCAATTCCTTCATTAATATCAGAAATACCAAAAAACTTCACGCCTTGCTTATTCAAAGTCTTGGCAACTTTCTCTAAACCATGGCCATAAGCATTAGCCTTTACTACAGCCAAAACACCTGTGCTCTTTTTTGCTAACCGCTTAATCGCTTTTATATTTGAAACAAGTGCTTTGGTATTTATTTCTGTCCACGCCATCGGCGAACAAATCGTCTTTTTTCTCATCGCCTCACCTGACAATCTTTTGGGTATAAATACATTGGTGTTAACGTGTTAATATTATCTATTTTCTTACTTTTAAATCGCTCAAAAGACAAGACCGCCAAATCATCTGCTTTCGCATAATTATTTTTCTCATCCCCAAATACAATATTATTCTTCCCCTTAAAATATGCTTTGATTTCTTTTTCAAAGATTTCAACGCCATCGCCAACAAACAAACAATCTCCTTTAATTTTCTTCAAAACATCTTTAGCTTCAGATAAAAAATAGGCGCTAACCCTCTTTAACTGATTATTTCTTATTTTATAGACACTAGAAAAAACCATGCTACGCCTTGCATCACACAAAACACAAATCTGATCTGATCCTAAATCTTTTGCACCTTGCGCAATCACATCTAAACTTGAAACGCCTACCACAGGCTTTTGAGTTACCATGCCAAAAGCCTTAACCGTTGAAAGGCCAACGCGAAGGCTCGTAAAAGAACCTGGCCCAACACCTACGGCAAACCCATCAATATTTTCTAGGGAAAAATTTGCTTTCTTAAGAACACTGTCAATCATTGGAATAATAGAAACCGACAATGCTTTTTCTAATCTTAAGCTACACGTGGATAATATTTCTTTGTCTTTAGAAACCGCGATACTAAATATTTTCGTTGAACTATCAAGATTTAAAACGTTCATACCTTTATTTTTTCTACCAACTCTTTAAAATACTTAGTCTTGCCCATAACTGTAATAAATCTCTCGTCTTCTGATTTATGCTCAAGCTTAATAGACAAATACGCTTTTGGTAAAAGAGGTCCGAGACGATCCGCCCACTCCACAACAGAAATTCCTTCTCCATAAAAAAAGTCTTCATAACCAATTGCCTCAATCTCTTTTGGCTTTTTAATGCGATATAAATCAAAATGATATATCGGCACTTTCGGTCCAGGATAGATATTCATTAACGTAAAAGTAGGACTATGAATATCTTTCTTTTTGATTCTTAACCCCTGAGCAATACCTTTGGCCAAAACGGTTTTGCCTGAACCAAGCTCACCGAAAAGACATACAATGTCCCCAGGTTTTAAATTTTTTGCTAAAATCTTACCCAATTGTTCTGTTTTCTTTACAGATTCAGATAGATATTTAAAGCTCATATTAAAAGTGCCTATACCCTTCTTTGGCTATTCTGCACAATTTTCCATCTCGAGAACGTAACATAAAACCGTTTCTCTCGTGCACAATAACGCCAATTTCATAAAACGTAACTTTCTTTTGTCGTTTAAAGACCTCTGCCTTTTTCTTTGTCAACGTAAAAACAAGCTCAAAATCTTCACCATCACATAACGCCTGAGCACTTGTGGCTCCTTTAGCACATGGTATCCTTTCCTCGTCAATCACAGCACCAACATTACTTTCGCTTAAAATATGCTTTAAATCCGACGAAAGCCCATCAGAAACATCAATCATTGCACTTGGCTTAAATTTCTTAACCAAATACTGTGAATACTGAAAGCGCGGTATAAAGTTTAAATGCTTTTTTGTCTTCAGCGATCGTCCTAAAACACCTGTGACAAAAATCACATCCCCTGGCTTTGCTCCCGATCGCAAAATAATATCTTTTTTTCTAGCTTCACCAGTCAAGGCAATATTAATAATCAATTTATCGGATTGAACAGTATCGCCTCCAACAATACTAACATCAAATATTTTAGCAATTTCTGAAAGACCTTTATAAATATCCTTAACTTCTTGGGCACGCATCTTTTTAGAAACGCCTAAAGACACAACAGCAAATTTTGGCACGCCGCCCATAGCAGCAATGTCACTAATACTGACAGCCAACGCTTTTCTTCCAACAAGGTTTCGACTATCTTTTAGGCCAAAATGTACACCTTCAACAAGCATGTCCGTCGTTAAAAGAAAATTTCTTTTTTTATCAAGCGGCAAAATAGCGGCATCATCACCGATACCTTTAACAACTTCTTTTTTTACAGGCACACTTTTCTTGATCGCATCAATAAGCCCAAATTCACCTAATTTTCTCAAAGATCTCATTTCTTAAATAATTTAGAAATATTTTCTTTAAAAGGCGCACGCAAAATACCACCTTCTGTCACAATCCCTGAAATTAATTGATAAGGGGTGACATCAAACGCAGGGTTATATATCTTAACACCTTTAGGTGCAACTTGATTTTTGGCAATATGTGTAATTTCTTTTGATCCTCTTTGCTCAATTGGAATTTGTTTGCCAGTCTGAATACTTGTATCAAAAGTTGATTTTGGCGCAACAATATAAAATGGAACTTTATGATAATTTGCTAAAACCGCCAAACTATATGTTCCAATCTTATTAGCAACATCCCCATTTAATGCAATTCGGTCAGCCCCAACGAAAATCATATCAATTTCTCCCTGAGACATCAACGTTGCTGCCATGTTGTCACAAATAAGCGTTGTATCAATTTTCTCGCGCAATAGCTCCCAAGCTGTAAGTCTTGCGCCTTGCAAAAGCGGACGTGTTTCGCAAGCATAAACTTTAAACTTTTTCTTTTTTTCTTTGGCCGAATACATGACGCCTAGGGCTGTTCCATAGTCAACCGTCGCAAGTGCCCCTGCATTGCAAACTGTCAAAAGCCTGCTCCCGTTTCTGATGAGCTTTGAACCATGGCCACCGATCTTACGGCAAACACGCTTGTCCCTCTCAAAAATTTCAAAAGCCTGATGTTTTAATTTTTTACGCAACTGCAAAACAGTATCCTTAGGATTGTCTATGACAACATTTTTCATACGCTCAAGCTCATTGAATAAATTTACTGCCGTTGGACGTGACGTAGCAATATAATCACAAACCTTAAAGAATTTCTTTTCGAATATATTTCGACTATTTGTCTTTATTTTCTGAATCCCGAGCAAAACGCCAAAACCAGCAGCCGCTCCAAGCGCCGGTGCACCACGAACACTTAAAACTTTAATTGCTTTCCAAAGAGTTTGAATATCTTTACAATTAATAAATGTAAGCTTGCCAGGAAGCTTAGTCTGATCAATAATTCGAACGCAATTATTGGCCCACTTAATCGTTGGAATAGCCATAATTATTCTTTCTCAACTTCAATGCGAGGAAACAACGCTTGATGCTCTTTAAGTGCCAAGCCACTCTTAAGCTCTCCCCATTTTGACCGCGTATCTCTTGCACCTAAAATATCTAAAACTTCTAGTGCTTTTCCTGGAATAACAGGCAAAAGTTGCACTGCAGAAATTCTAAGCGCTTCAGTTGCCACATAAAGAATCGTTGCTGCTCGATTCAAATCTTCTTTAGCAACTTTCCATGGCGCTTGTTTTTCTAAATAACTATTTACACTGCGCACTAAAATAAGGACTTCTTCAATGGCCTCGTGAATCCGCATATTTTCAATCTGATTCTTTATTTTTGCATCCAAGGCATTTGCAATTCCTTTGATCTCTTCATCTTCTTCGGTAAGCTTTCCTGACTCTGGGATATGGCTTTCAAAATATTTTCCAATCAGACCTCCAACGCGATTCAAGAGATTTCCGAAATCATTCGCCAAATCGCTATTGTATCGTTTGATAAAAGAATCAGCGGTAAAATTAGCATCTTGGCCCAATACCATTTCGCGCATCAAATAATAACGCACAGCATCCACGCCATATTGATCAACCAAATCAAGCGGATCAACAATATTTCCAAGAGATTTGCTCATCTTCGTTTTGCCAATAAGCCACCACCCGTGTGCAAAGATTTTCTTCGGCAAATTAATCCCAAGAGAAAGCAACATTGTTGGCCAATATACACAATGCGTAGTTAAAATATCTTTAGCCATTAAATGCATCGCATATGGCCACCAAGTTTTAAATTTCTCATCATCAACGCCATAACCAATACCTGTAATATAATTTAAAAGCGCATCAAACCAAACATACGTAACATACTCTTTGTCGAACGGAATTTCAATACCCCAACTCATGCGCTCTTTAGGCCGAGAAATGCACAAGTCCCCTAAAGGTTGTTTTAGAAATCCTAAAACTTCATTCTTGCGATGTTCTGGTTCAATAAAATCAGAATTATTATTGATATGATCGATAAGCTTTTCTTGATACTTACTCATCCTAAAAAACCAATTACGCTCTTTAAGCTTTTTAATATCGCGAAAAGTGCCAGACTCTTTTTCAGTCTCAGTAATAAATCGTTCTTCGGAAACCGAATACCATCCCTCGTATTCATCAACATAAATATCGCCTGCATCATACACTTTTTGTAGGGCATCCTGAACAACTTTGATATGGCGGCTTTCCGTTGTACGAATAAAATCAGTATTTTGGATCTCAAGTTTTTCCCAAAGCTGAATAAATCGAGGCGCAAGATCATCGCAATGAGCCTGTTCGCTTAAATTCCTTTTTTGTGCTGCCTGCTGAACTTTTTGACCATGTTCATCCAACCCTGTCAAAAAAAAGACATCATCGCCCTCAACCCGATGATAACGTGCAAGCACATCTGCTAAAATAGTTGTGTAAGCATGACCAATGTGGGGTTTATCATTTACATAATAAATAGGAGTTGTAATATAAAATTTATTCTTCATCACCTTTACCAAAAGATACTTTTGTCGTTTTACCTTCCCCTAAATCCACTTTGACACATCGCTGCAAAATATTAACATCAAAAACTTTGCCCTTTCCTAGCGGAGTGTTAATTTTCGCGCCGCGCTTTGGCATGCCTTTGGCATATTGCTTATAAAGTGGAAATTCATACGCCATGCAACATTTAATCCTCCCACAAACACCAGAAATTCTCGACGGATTAATAGGCAAATCTTGCTCCTTTGCCATCTTAATGGTCAATGGGTGAAAATCTCTCATATACGAGCAACAACAAAGTGCACGACCACAACACCCAATACCTCCGACAGTCTTAGCTTGATCACGCACACCAATTTGCTTAAGCTCAATACGTGCTCTAAAAATACCAGCAAGCTCTTTGACAAGATTTCTAAAATCAACACGTTCATCAGAAATAAAGAAAAATACAATCTTACTGTTATCAAAACTAAATTCGCAATGAATAATTTTCATGCTAAGATTTTGCTCAGCAATTTTTTTCTCGCATGTCAAACCAGTTTCCTTGGCCTTTTCTTTGTTTCTTTCAATACGCTTTAAATCTTCCTCAGTTGAAACACGTAACACCTTGCCAGGAAGGTTCTCAACGCGTCCCTCGGGAGACGCATCAGTGTCAGAAATAATTTTTCCATATTCTGTCGCACGATCAATACTCAAGATAACAATGTCCCCGCGTTTGCATACAATATCTTTAAGGTTGTATAGGCCAATGCCTCGAAACTCTCCTAGCCCAACCTGAACTACTTTTTCCATATCTTCTCCTTTATAATAGCTAAGGGCACTTTGATATTAAAATTCTCATCAATAGCCTTTTGGGTCACAACAATATCATTTAAGACTTCTTCAATCTCTTCAAAACAATATCGTTTTTCAAAATACTTTAAATCACTCACGCGATCAATATTTGCCAAATATTGTTGAGGGACTCCACTTTTAATCATCATTAAATCTTTAAACCATAAGAATAAAAACCTTAAAGTCTCTCGCATCATGTTTTTATCCGATAAAATAACTTTAAAATATGGCTCGCTATCTTCTTCGAACACAAATTCATTAATCGCTTTATTTTTACGATCAAAAATATCTTGATAGTCCTTGTCAAGGCTGACTAAGCATCCATCAGAAAAATAAGCTAAAAAGTGCGACATCCCTTCTTCGCATTCTTGATTTTCTATCAATTCTTTTTTTGCCGCTGCATTCGCTAAAGAAAAGAAATGCACCGCTTGGCAGCGCGAACGAATTGTTTCTAGCAAACGCTCCGGCATTGAAGTCGTCAAAATAATCAAGCTATCTCGACTTGGTTCTTCTAAAGTTTTCAAAAGAGCATTGCTAGCTTCAATAGTTAAGCGTTGCGCATTTTGAATCAAAAAGACTTTTATTCTCGCCTCAAATGATCGAAACTGAAGCGATCTTATAAGCAAACGAATGTCATCTATTTTTATGCTTTCTCCGTTATCTTCTAAAACATGAATATCAGGATGATTACTATTATTAATTTTCAGACACGCTGAACATGCATCACAAAACATTCCATCTTTTAAATCCTCGCAATTCACAAGCTTTGCCACTGCTAGTGCTGTTTCAAACTTTCCAATGCCTTTTGAACCCGAAAAAAAATATGCATGCGCTAAACGCTCAGATTTTACAAATGAAGCAAAACGTTCAACAATTAAAGAATTTACGATATCTAGACTAGTTGTCATATATTCAACATCCTTGAAATAACTTCCTGAATCTGCTGCTGAATGCTATCTTTGCTGTCATTAGCTTCTATGACTTTAATTCGCTTTGGTTCTTTTTTGGCCAAAGCCAAATATCCTTTTCGCACACAATCATGATACTCCAAAGGTCTTTGCTCAATCCTGTCTTTGCTTTGTCGAATACGAGACAAGCCCTTGGACGTTTCCATGTCTAACAAAAATGTAATATCCGGCACAATGCCTTTTGTCGCAAAAAAACCTACTTGTTCAATAAGATTCACATCAATGCCGCATCCATACCCCTGATAAGCTAACGTCGAATCCAAAAACCTATCACAAACCACAATAATTCCCTTCTTTAACGCAGGAGCAATAATTTCTTCAACAAGCTGTGCGCGTGCAGCCATATACAAAAGCACTTCGCATTCTTTAGTCATTTCTTCATTTTGAACATCAAGCAAGATACTTCGAATTTTTTCACTAATTTTAATACCACCAGGTTCGCGAATATGTAAAACTTTTCTATTCTTATCTTGCAAGTAATCACATAACAATTTTGCTTGAGTACTTTTTCCACACCCCTCAGACCCTTCAAATGTAATAAATTTTCCTTTTACGCTCTTCGCCATGACTGTCCTTCTTTTCCATCTTCAACAATAATGCCTTTTGCTTTTAAAAGATCTCGAAGCTCATCAGAGCGTTTAAAATCTTTATTCAAGCGCGCCTGCTTACGCTCTTTTAAAAAAATCGTTTCTTCCTCAGACAAGTCTTTATCTACAAAATCCATAGAAAGTCCAAGAACATCACGTCCCAACCGACAAACAAGTTGATTTGTCTGATAAATGACATTTTTATCTTTTGCTTTATATGCTTCTGTAACCATTTCAAAAAGCGCGGCTAGCGCTCGAGGTGTATTAAAATCATCGTCCATAGCCGACAAGAATTCATCATACTGTTTTTGTATTTCTTCTGGGAGCCTCTGCTGTTTGTCCTCTTTGTCCAAATTTACTTTATTTGCCTCTGCATCAAAAATTTTAAAGCGTTCGATATTTTTATGCATATCCAACATCTTCTCTTCATTAAAATCAATCGAACTCGCATAATGAGATGTCAAAAAAAACAACTTAAGCTCATCTGAAGTATATTTTTCCAAAGCATCTTCAATAGTAATAAAGTTACCTAAAGACTTGCTCATCTTTTGTGCGTTAATCGTTAGAAGTCCGTGATGAATCCAATATTTGGCAAAAGGCTTTCCTGTCAGGGCTTCACTTTGGGCAACTTCATTTTCATGGTGAGGAAAAACAAGATCTCGGCCACCAGCATGAATATCAAGTGTTTCGCAACCTAAATATTTCATGCTCATAACAGAGCATTCAATATGCCAACCAGGCCGCCCTTTGCCCCAAGGGCTATCCCAATAAGGCTCTCCTTCTTTTGATTTTTTCCAAAGCGCAAAATCCAAAGGATCGCTTTTTACACTTGTTTTCTCAATACGAACTGCCTCTTTCATTTTCTCAATACTTTGACCAGAAAGCTTTCCATAATCTTTAAACTTTCTTACATTAAAATACACATCACCATCAGATTCATATGCAAAATCTTTTTTAATAAGCTTCTCGATATGCTGAATCATCTCCGGAATATTTTCCGTTGCGCGAGGCTCAATATCTGCGACAGAAACATTTAGTCCTTTTAGGTCCTGATAATACCTATCAATATTTTCTTTAACAACAACAGACCAATCCTTCTTCAAGTCGTTAGCTTTTTGAATGATTTTATCATCAATATCTGTAATATTTCGAACCAGCTTAACCGAATAGCCTCTGAATTTTAAGTAACGTTTAATCACATCAAAAATATAAAGACTACGTGCATGACCAATATGACATTTGTCATAAACTGTCACCCCGCAAGAATACATATTGATGGCCTTATTTTGAATAGGCTCCAAAAGTTCTTTTTTCTTTGTTAAAGAATTATAAATTTCAACAGCCATAGAATAGACTATTTAACTTTCTCTTCAAGTTCTTGAATTCTTTGTTTGAGCTCTTCCATTTGTTCCATAACAGGATCCAGCACGTGAATGTGATCCATCATTTTATCTATTTTTTTTCCATCCTGTTTTGTCACGCGCCCAGGGACACCAACCACAGTAGTGTTCGGTGGCACCTCTTTAAGAACAACCGCATTAGCGCCAATATATGAATTGCTTCCAATCTTGATGTTCCCCAATATTTTTGCTCCAGCCCCAACGACAATATTGTCACCAAGCGTCGGATGACGCTTACCGATTTCTTTTCCAGTTCCACCAAGGGTGACACCTTGAAACAATGTAACATTTCTTCCAATAATAGTTGTCTCTCCAACAACAACACCCGTGCCATGATCAATAAAAAGTCCTTTGCCAATTTTTGCACCAGGATGAATTTCAATACCAGTTAAAAACTTTGCCATTTGTGAAATAAATCGGGGCAAAAACGGAATATTTTGCCTTAAAAACATATGGGCGATACGATAAAAGACAATCGCGTGTAACCCAGAATATAAAAATACAATCTGAAAACTTCCTCCTGCAGCAGGATCTCTTTCTTGAGCAGATTTAATTTCATCAGAAAATTTAATAATCACTAAAAAATACCAAAGCACTAAAATAATGCTTAAATTAATAAAAAAAGATATCATGACAATGTCCCCCGATTATTTCTTTAACAACACAACCGCATGCACAACGATGGCCTCTTGATTGCCAGATCCAAACCCTAAGCCTTCTGTTGTTTTTGCCTTAACATTTATTTTATCCTCCGAAAGACCTAAAGCCTGCGCAAGACTTAATTTTATTTTTGACTTAAAAGGTTTTAAATTTGGTTCGTCTGCAATAATAATTGTGTCTACGTTGGCTATCTTAAACCCTTGCTCAGAAACTAAATTCTTAACCCTATCCAGCAAAACCATGCTAGAAATTCCTTTGTATTGCTCATCTGTATCAGGAAAATGTTCTCCAATGTCGCCTTTACCAATCGCACCTAAAAAGGCATCACAAATCGCATGTGTTAAGACATCAGCATCAGAATGGCCCATCAATCCTTTTTTAAAAGGAATCTCCAGTCCCCCTAGAATTAATTTTCTTCCCTCAACCAAGCGATGAAGGTCATATCCTATACCAATTCTTTCCATTATTCTTTTCCTCTTGTCTTAACTAAAATTTCCGCTAATTTCAAATCTTCCGGTGTTGTAATTTTAATATTATCATAACTGCCTTCAACAATTTTAACCTTCACGCCCATCCGCTCAACAAGGCTAGAATCATCTGTTGGATTCTCTTGCAACATATGACTATACGCCTTTACAATAATATCTTTCTTAAACGCTTGTGGTGTTTGAGCATCCCAAAGTTTTGTACGATCAAGTGTTTTCTCAATAATCATCCTTTCTGCGTCCACTAATTTAATTGTTGGCTTAACAGCCACCGCAGCAATCGCAGCTTCATTTTCTTTAAGCGCTTTAATGCATCGCTCAATAAGGTCAACCGATACAAAAGGCCTTGCGCCATCATGAACAAGAACAACGTCCGCATCATCATCTACTTGCTTAAGACCGTTCTGGACAGAATCACATCGTTCGCTTCCCCCCGGAACAATTGCTTTTACTTTTTTCAATCCATTTTCTTTTATAGCAACCTTAAAATCTTCAATGCTTTCCGAGCTAACAACAACAATAATACTGTGAATCAAAGAACATGCTTCAAACGCTTCTAAGCAATGAATAAAGATTGGTTTTCCGTCTAACACAATCAATGGCTTTAAAGTAGCTGTTTTGAGCCGTGAACCAATGCCTGCCGATGGAATGATTACTTGTGTTTTCATATTTATTAAGCAAGCTTTGCAAAAATCATACGCCCTGCTTGTGTCTGCAATGCTGATGTAACCTCAGCCTTAACCTCTGCCCCTACTTTCGAACGTGCATCCGCAACAACAATCATAGTTCCATCATCCATATATCCTACCGCCTGATTAGCCTCTGTGCCTTCCTTGACTAATTTTACAATTAATTGATCTCCTGGAAACACAACAGGTTTAACAGCGTTGACAAGCTCATTGACATTTAAAATTCTGATACCTTGAATACCTGCATTACGATTCAAATTAAAATCAGTCGTACAAATCTTTGCTTCAATACGCTTTGCCAAATGCAAAAGCTTATCATCAACTTCAAAAACATCAGGAATGTCATCTTCATGAACTTTAATATCAATGGCTGGATCTTTTTGCATAGAGCTTAAAATCTCCATGCCGCGTCGGCCTTTCTCGCGCTTTAGGCCATCCTTAGAATCTGCTAAATGCTGCAATTCTTTTAAAATAAATCGCGGTACAACTAATCGCGCTTGGAAGAAATCTGTTTTACAAATGTCAACAATCCGCCCATCGATAATCGCACTCGTATCTAAAATAACGACATTTTCATAGAAATTTTCTTTTTTGAATCTAACATAAGGAATAATAAGGTTAAAATCATCTTTTCCTCTAAGCGCCATGGTGACGCCCAAATAACAAAACACAAGAGTTAGGACAACACGAAAAATTGAAATTGAATAAACATCTAAAGGAAGCAAAGCTAAAATATCTGTAATCAGCTTCGCGATAACCATCCCTAAGGCAAGGCCAAAAACCATGCTCGACAAACCTCGAAGAGAAACACGATACATACTCCCCTCTAAAACAATAAGCAAAAGACCAAAGCTCGCACCACCAATCAAACCAAATAAAACATTGCCATTAATTTCACCAATTTGTTGGCCAACAATAACGCTTAGAATAAAAAAGAATATCCTCACGATCGTCAATGTCATAACAGCTCCTTTTTATAATGAATATGAATAAATAAATTTATTTTATAAACAACTCAAAGCTTCTTTTACTGTCTCAACAGCAATAAATTCAAGGCCATAAGATTTCAACTGCTTTTGATTCTTCAAATTATTCTTTGGCAAAATACATTTCTTAAATCCCAGCTTGTGCGCTTCATTAACTCTTAAGGCAACCTGACTAACGCTGCGTACTTCAGACGACAAGCCAACCTCGCCTAAAACCACTAAATCGGAAGGAATTTTCTTATCCAATAGCGCTGAAGCAACCGCTAAGGCAGCCCCTAGATCTGCTGCTGGATCCATGACCTTGACGCCACCAACAACGTTTAAGAATATATCTTTATCCTGAAGCGAAAGCCCATTCTTCTTTTCTAATACCGCAGCTAATAATGCTAAACGGTTAGCATCAAACCCTTGTGTCTTTTGCCGTACCCCACCGAAGTTTGCACGACTAACCAATCCCTGAATCTCAACTAAAAATGGTCGCGTCCCCTCTAAAATCGGAACAACCACTGACCCTGAAGATCCAACCGCTCTCTCAGCCAAAAAAATTTCAGACGGATTTCTCACTTCTTGCAATCCGTTAGATGTCATTTCAAAAACACCAAGCTCGTTAGTTGAACCAAATCGATTCTTCGTTGTCCGCAAGATGCGATAACTCGAATACCGCTCTCCCTCAAAATAAAGCACCGTATCAACTAAATGTTCTAGTACGCGCGGCCCAGCCAAAGCGCCTTCTTTCGTTACGTGCCCTATTAAAATAATAGCAATAGATTTTGTTTTTGCCAGCTGCGTTAAAAGCGATGCGCATTCACGAACTTGACTAACGCTCCCGGGGCTCGACGAAAAGTCTTTTTTATATACAACCTGAATTGAATCAACAATAACCACGTCAGGTTTTAATTCTTTAATCTGATCAATAATCAAATCTAAATCAATTTGATTTACCATATAAAGATTTGATCTGCCTTGCTCTACAAGACGATCAGCACGCATTTTTGCCTGCTTCACAGATTCTTCACCACTGACATAAAGGATCTTTTGTCCTTTTGCACTCAAGAGACAACCAACCTGAAGCGACAATGTTGATTTGCCGATGCCAGGATCTCCCCCTAAAAGAGTCACCGATCCAGGAACAAAGCCCCCACCTAAAACACGATCAAATTCTTCATTGTCTGTTTTAAACCGATTTTCATCTTGAGTCGGCACCTCGCTTAACAAAACAGGAGTTTGCTTAAAAAACATTTCATCCCTAGGCGTTTCAACGGGATTTATACGCTCTTCAACAAACGAATTCCAACTCTGACAGCTCGAGCATTTCCCAAGCCATCCCGATGATTGCGCGCCGCACTCTTGACAAACATACAACGTTTTTGTTTTCAT
>JAQUUP010000030.1 GCA_028693815.1 Candidatus Omnitrophota bacterium | reverse complement strand
GCACTTCATTTACTTGGTCTTTTTCTTTCTATTTTTATCATCTTTCATTATTATCCTGTGATTGGCAATTTTCTAGAAAGTAAAGCTTTCTTTAAGACGACGCTTGCCAACAGCGCTGGTTTTATTATTTTATGGATTTTGACTGCGCTCATTGCTAAGCTGGTTCGATTTGGAATTTATACTGTTTTAAGAATTGAGGCAAATTCGCTATTTGATAAAACAGGAGGATTGATTCTTGCCGTTTTAAGAGGGCTGTTGATTTGCAGCCTTGTTTTGTGGTTTATGAGAACAACTGCAAGCGAATATGTGATTCGAAATATTAATTCGTCTTTTAGTTCATCGAAACTTGTAAAAATTGCACCAAGTGTTTATCAAAAAATATTTGATGGCTTTGTTGTCAAATATTTTCCAAAAGAAAAAATCAATCAAGATGTTTTGTTTCATAAAAAAGATTCTTTAAAAAGCAAGTCTGCAAAGTGAAATTAAACGAAATCTATCAATTCTTTATTGCGCAGGGCATGGTCGAGGATTTGCGTACGCAAACGCAGATTCGAAAGAAATTATCTTTAGCTAAACGAGAGTATCATAAGCTCAAAGGCTTGCAAAAGAAGTTCTTTGACAAAGAAAATTTGGTTAATCCGTATGCGGATACGCGTATTTTGTTTGGCGATTTGAATACAGAAGTCAAACATGTTTTAGTTGGCATTGACATTGGTGTTGATGAAATTCTTTTGGCGGATCGTCTTTCGTCAAAGAATAAGAAAATAGATTTGGTTATTTCTCATCATCCTTTAGGGATTGCGCTAGCTGGTCTCTATGAAGTTATGGAGATTCAAACAACGCTTTTGTCGTCTTTGGGGGTTAAGCAAGAAATTGCTGAAAAGTTGATGAAAGAACGCACCGATCAAGTTGAGCGAAGCTTGCATTCGGCCAATCATTTGCGTGTTGTAGATGCTGCTCGCCAGATTAAAATGCCTTTGATGTGTTGTCATACACCGGCAGATAATCATGTGGCTCAGTATCTGCAAAGAATAATGAATAAGCAAAAGCCAAAGACACTTGAAAATGTTGTTAATCTTTTGCTTAAAGAACCAGAATATCGTCAGGCTTCTTGTTATAAGGCAGGGCCTAAAATTTTAGTGGGAGACCTTAAAAGCAAAGCAGGAAAGATTGTTTTAGATATGACCGGTGGAACAGAAGGTTCTGATGATGTTTTTGCGCGTCTTTCACAGGCCGGCGTGAATACTTTGTTGGGAATGCATGTTTCGGAGAGACATTTTAAGAAAATTAAATCAGAACATCTCAATGTTATTATTGCCGGACATATTGCAAGTGATAATCTAGGTTTGAATCTTTTGTTCGATAAGTTAGAGAAAAAAGCGAAAACAATAGAGTTTGTTGAGTGCTCAGGATTTAAGAGAGTTAGGCGCTGATGGGATTAATTCCAGACGAAATTATTAGCCAAGTGTTAGATCGATGTGATATCGTAGAGACGATTTCTGAATATCTTTCACTTAAGAAAGCGGGACGAAATTTTAAGGCTTGCTGTCCATTTCATCATGAGAAAACGCCATCGTTTGTTGTTAATCGAGATAAGCAAATTTTTCATTGTTTTGGTTGTGGGGCAGGGGGCAATGTGATTAGCTTTGTAATGCAGCATGATCGGATTGATTTTCCAACGGCATTGCGTCAGCTTGCACAACGTGCAGGCATCATTATTCCAGAAACGCACAGCGAAGCTGGAAGCAAAACAAAGAGCATCAGAGAAACTGTTTTTAAAAGTAATGAGTTGGCTGCAGATTTTTTTCACAATATTTTGTTGACTGGAGATAAGGGCGCTGATCAGGCAAAGGAATATCTTAAAAAAAGAGGTGTTCGCCTCGAAACAGCACAAAAGCTTAAGATTGGTTTTGCCCCCGATGGATGGGAAAATTTAATTTCTTTCTTGCGATCAAAAGAGATTAGTCTTTTAGAGATGGAGAAATCAGGGCTTGTGGTTTCTAAAGAGCGCGGCGAAGGTTTTTATGATCGTTTTCGTAATCGTGTTATTTTTCCGATTTTTGATATACGCTGTCGTTGCGTCGGGTTTGGTGCGCGTGCCATGGAAGAAAATGCAACGGCGAAATATATTAATTCACCAGAAACCCCTGTTTATGTTAAAGGGGAACATCTGTATGGATTTTATTTATCAAAGAACGCTGTTGCTAAAGAAGATTATGTTGTTGTCGTCGAAGGATATATGGACTTTTTAACGCCATTTCAGGAAGGATTTGAAAACATTGTTGCATCTTTAGGAACAGCGTTAACAACGGAGCAAATTCGTCTTATTCGTCGATATACAGAAAATATTGTTATGCTATTTGATGGGGACGATGCTGGTGAGCTTGCGATGTTGCGCAGCCTTGATTTGCTTATTGAAGAAGGGATCAACGTAAAGGTTGTTTCTCTTGAAGGAAAAAAAGATCCTGATTCGTTTGTGCGTGAATTCGGTATTGAGAAGTTTAGAGAACAAGTTCTTTGCGCGGATACATTATTTGATTATAAGATGAATGTTTTGTCAAGGCGTTATGATAAACAAACGGTGGAAGGAAAAGCGCGTATTTCAGCAGAGATGCTTTCGACAATCCAGAAATTTAAGAACGAAGTTATTAAACAAGAATATGTTAAGAAATTAGCGCAAAGATTAGGGGTTTCGCAAAATGCTTTGCTCATTGAATTAGGAAAGATCAAGGGTTCCTCGTCGGGAGAAATAGAGGTTGTTAAGAAAAAGGCTCAAAAGGAATCGATTCGTGGTGCTGAAAGAAATCTTTTACGATTATTGCTCGAGCAAGAGCATATGATTCCATCTGTACTTGCGGAAGTTGAGATTGATGATTTTCAAGATGATCAGGTACGTCCGATTATCGAGCAGATTTTTGATTTGTCAAAGACCCAAAAAGATTTCAATGTTGCAAAGCTGGTGCATTTCTTTGATGATCAAGAGACAACCCATTTTATTTCTGGGTTGATGGCGTCGAGTGATTTTGAATCAGCGGACAAGGAAGTTTTAAAGAAAGATTATATTAATCGCATTAAGAATGATCGTGTTAAGACTCAGCGAAAGGATTTGTGTTTTCAAATTCAGCAAGCTGAAGCCGATGGCGACCATCAGCGCTTAGAAGAATTAAAACGAGTTTTTAATCAACTAATGAAGAGGTCATAAATGAAAAAGAAAGCAACGAAGCAAAAAGGTATCCAAGAGGGTTTTGAAAAGTTAGTAACCTTTGGTAAAAACAAAGGATTTCTAACTTATGATGAAGTCAACGATATGATGGCTAAAGATATCGAGTCTTCAGACGAGATCGATCAGGTTTTTGATTCTTTGGAGAGCAAGGGTATTCGTATCGTCAGCTCAGAAGAAGATGGGAAAGCCGAGGCCAGTCCAGGTGTTCGTGATCTCAAGGGGAGCGATGAACCAGAGGAAAAAGAAGAAGTCACATATAGTGATAAATTTATTCCTTTGGATGACCCTGTTAAGATGTATTTAAAGCAAATGGGTTCTATTTCTCTTTTGTCACGTGAAAAAGAAATTCTTTTGGCAAAGCAAATTGAAGAAACAGAAAATAAGTTTGCTGAGTCTCTTTTTGTGATGAATTTTGCTCGTCAAGAAGCGATTAGTATTATTAGTCGTGTATTAAAAGAAGAGATTAATGTTGAGGATGTTGTTAAAGATGAACTTGAGCGTCGACAAAAGCTAATTCGAGATTTAAGGCGACTTCTTAAAAAAGCTTGTCACTCTAGAAAGGGCACAGAAAAGTCTGCAAAGATTATTGCTGAATTTAAATTAACATCAACTGTTAATGAAGCCATGGTCAAGAAGATTAAGGCGATTATCAAGAAAATCGATCGCATTGACCGATCTTTGAAATTAAGCAAGAAAATTCCTAAAGTGACCGAAGTGAGAGCACAGCGGACGCAGCTTTTGAAAGAATTAGGAGAGCCTCTAAAGCGTGCCAAGTCTCAGATGCGCATTGTTCGAATGAGACAAGCGAGATTTAATAAGGCAAAAAAGGCATTGGTTGAAGCAAATTTGCGATTAGTTGTTAGTATTGCAAAAAAATATATCAATCGAGGGCTATCGTTTTTGGATTTAATTCAAGAGGGGAATATGGGTCTTATTCGTGCTGTTGAAAAATTTGAGTACCAAAGAGGGTATAAATTTTCGACATATGCGACGTGGTGGATTCGCCAAGCGATTACGCGTTCGATTGCTGATCAGGCTAGAACAATACGTATTCCAGTGCATATGACAGAAACGATTAATAAAATTATTCGTGTTTCGCGTTTGTTTGTTCAAGATTCTGGACGAGAACCAACGCCAAAAGAAGTTGCAAAACAAATGCGGTTACCTGTTGCCAAGGTTAAGGAAATTTTGAAAATCTCACAAGTTCCGATTTCTCTTCAGACGCCAATTGGAGATGAAGGGGATACGCATTTTGGTGATTTTATTGAAGATAAAAAAGCTATCTCTCCAGCAAACGCGACTGTACATTCAATGTTGAAAGAAGAGATCACAGAAGTTCTGGAAACATTGGATGATCGAGAAAAGCAAATTTTAGAGCTTCGTTTTGGAATCAAAGATGGCTCAACACGAACACTAGAAGAAGTGGGTAGCGTTTTTAAAGTTACGCGGGAAAGAGTTCGTCAGATTGAATCAAAAGCCCTTAGAAAGTTACGTCATCCAACACGATCTCGTCGGTTAAAGACGTTTTTGGATATGACGATTAAAGATGGAGACGGATTATTATAATTACTGTCTATGATCTTTTTTGAAGGAAATTAAAGGGCCTATTTTCATTATGAAATAGGCCCTTTGTAAAATATCGCATAATAATTTTATTAAAATCTTAATGACTGAAGGGATTTCATGAGAATAAAAAGAATACATTGGCTTATTGTTAGCATCATTTTCTTTCTTTTTCTTTTTTCTATTCATTCTTGTCAACAAAAGCCAAAAGATACGCTTTATCAGGTTTCAACGATTGATGCGCTTTTGGATGGGGCGTATGACGGTGAAATAAGTTTTGGTGAAATTAAAAAACATGGAAATTTTGGCATTGGTACGTTTGATGGCATTGATGGAGAAATGATTGCTTTGGATGGTAAATTTTATCAGGTTAAAGCTGATGGAAAAGTTTATCGTGTTTCTTCAGGTACAAAAAGTCCCTTTGCTGATGTTTGTTTTTTTAGGCCAGAGCAAAAGATTGTCATCAAGAAAAAGCTTACCTTTGATGAACTTAAGCAGTTTTTGGATAAATTGCTTCCAACAAAAAATATTTTTTATGCAATTAAAATTAAAGGGAACTTTGATTATGTTAAGGCCCGAAGCGTTCCGAAACAAAAAAGGCCATATCCGCCTTTAGCTGAAGCTGCAAAGGATCAGGTTGTTTTTGAGTTTAAGGATAAAGTTGGAATAATTGTTGGGTTTTATTCG
This sequence comes from Candidatus Omnitrophota bacterium, assembly GCA_028693815.1. Lineage (NCBI taxonomy): Bacteria > Pseudomonadati > Candidatus Omnitrophota > Candidatus Omnitrophota bacterium. Next base: position 14,771 of record JAQUUP010000030.1, on the reverse strand, counting down.
CCTAATTATATTAAAGGTGTTGGTGTTCCAGAATATCATATGCATTTTTTGCAGAATAATCGAAAAAAAGGTGGGCATATTCTCGATTTGATAATTAGCCATGCAGTTATTGAAATTGATTATTTGGATAAGTTTTATCTTGTTTTGCCGAAAAATGCCTCTTTTTTGAATGCTGACTTAGCAAAAGACAGGCAAACAGAGCTTCAAAGAGTCGAAAAATAAGCTTTTAATCTTCAAAATCTCTATATCTTAACCCAGCTAAAACCCCCTATACAATAAATAAAAAATCTGTTATACTAACTTTTCATTTTATTATTTGTTTAATAAAGATATATTAGTATAATTACTATAAGGACATATACGTATCGGGCCCATAGCTCAGTCTGGTTAGAGCAGTTGACTCATAATCAATTGGTCCCAGGTTCAAGTCCTGGTGGGCCCAGATTAATTAAGGGCGCATAGCTTAGGCTAGCTAGAGTTGTTGTTTTTTTACATGGTAGAAGGATAAGGTTCGAGTTCTTCTGTGACCAAATAAATAAGAAACAGGAGTTATCTATGTCAGAAGTATCTGTAAAAGATCAAATAAAGAAACTTGTTGATCTTCAAAAGATTGATAAGGAAATTTATGAGCACAAAACAGACTTAAAAGAAAAACCTGAAGAAATTGCCTTAGTCAAAGAAGAGTTTGAGAGAAAAAAGAATAAGCTCCATGTTTTAGAAGATCAGCTTAAAGCAAAGCAGATGGAACGAAAAGAAAAAGAAGTTGACCTTCAGGCCAAAGAAGAGATTATTGCGAAGTCAAATGGACAATTGTCTCAGCTAAAAACGAATAAAGAATATAAGGCTAAGTTGACAGAGATGGAAGGGCAAAAAGCAGATAAATCAATTATTGAAGAAAAAATATTAATTCTTTTTGATGAAGTCGATGCGATTAATAGCAAGATTCAGAAAGAAAAAGAAGTTTTGGTTCAAGAAGAAAAAAATTATTTGGCTCAGAAAAAAACAGTTGAACAGATGGTTGTAGAGCTTGAGGAGAAAATAAAGATATTGGATCATAAGCGCAGGCAAATAACGGCGGATATTAATCCAGAATCGTTAGCGCGATATGAACGTATTTTGGCTGGCAAAGAAGGGCTTGCGATGGTTCCGGTTTTGAACGGATCTTGCTCAGGTTGCTATATGAATGTTCCGGCTCAGAAGGTTAATGAAATTAAAAAGCATGACCAATTAATTTATTGTGAAGTTTGTGCAAGAATTCTCTATATTGAGGAAGAGCTTTGATCAAAAAGCTAACAATGTTTACTGATGGTGCTTGTCAGGGAAATCCTGGTCCAGCGGGCATTGGTGTTGTGATTCTTCAGGACAATGAAATTGTAAAAGAAATTTCTAAGCCGATTGGTGATGCAACAAATAATATTGCAGAGTATTCGGCTCTTATTTTTGGATTGCAAGAAGCATTGAAATTAAAGGCAGAGCAGCTAGAAGTTTTTATGGATAGTGAGCTTGTTTGTCGTCAGATTTCTGGGCAATATAAAGTAAAGAATGAAAATTTAAGATTTTTATATGATCGGGCAATGCATTTGTTAGAGGGATTTAAAAGTGTGACCGTCAAGCATGTTGTACGTGAGAAAAACAAGCAAGCAGATAAGCTTGCAACAAGTTCTTTGAAGAAATAAGAGCAGCCTAAGTGATCGCCCCGAAGTCATCGGCTTCAGGGAGGAAAGTCCGAGCTCCAGAGGATAATGTATTCTGTTAACGCAGGACACTCGTTTATTCGAGGAGGATTAGAGCTACAGTGACGATGCCCTTTCCGGGGAGTGAAACGCCGCAATCTCTACATGGAGCAAGGCCAAATAGGAGAAGATCTTGATTTTTAAGAATGAAGTGATCCGCTTCATCATCATTCTCGGGTAGGCCGCAAGAGTCTAGATGAGTAATCTCTAGAGTTAGTCGAATGATCATCACCTCGCCAATAAAATAATCGAGGAAAACAAAACTCGGCTTATTGGCTGCTCTTTTAATTTAGGTTTACTTATTTAAAACGATTACAAAAAAGGGAGGATAAGATGTCAGGACATTCAAAATGGGCAAGTATTAAGCATAAGAAGGCAGCAACGGATGCAAAAAGAGGTGCTGCGTTTACAAAAATTATTCGTGAAATTATCACAGCTGCAAAAGATGGCGGCGGAAGCATGGATACGAATATTCGTTTGCGTACAGCTGTTCAGAGAGCTAAGGGCATTAATATGCCGTCCAATAACATTGATAATGCGATTAAAAAAGGAACCGGCGAGCTTCCAGGTATTACGTATGAATCTGGTGTTTTCGAAGGCTACGCTCCTGGTGGTGTTGCGCTTTTAATTGAAACAATTACAGACAATAAGAATCGAACGGTTGCGGAAATTCGAAATATTTTAAGCAAGAAAAACGGAAGTTTAGCTGGAGCAGGAAGCACTGCTTGGATGTTTACAAAAAAAGGACTTATTATTATCTCGAATGATAAAGCTCAAGAAGATGAGTTGATGGATATTGTTTTGGAGGCTGGAGCTGAAGATATGAGTCTTGAGGGAGATAATTTTGAGGTTATAACAGATCCTTCTTCATTTGAGGACGTAAAGAATGCGCTCCAAGAAAAGGGTATCGAAACAGTTTCTGGGGAAGTGACTATGATTCCAAATTCAACGGTTAAAGTTGAAGGTAATGAAGCAAAGCAAGTGTTGTCTTTAATGGAAGCGTTGGAAGATCAGGAAGATGTTCAAGCGGTGTATGCGAATTTTGATATTTCAGATGAAGAAATGGAAAAGATTTCTGAATAATTGATAATGAGAATCTTAGGCGTTGATCCTGGCTCGAGAGTAACTGGCTATGGAATTATTGATTCCGATGGCTTAAAGATAAATCTGTTAGAGGCAGGCGAGATCAAGCCTAAGGCAACTGAAACGCTTTCGAATCGGATTTGTAAGATTTATGAGAATCTGAGCGACATTGTTACAACGTATAAGCCAGATGTTTTGATCCTTGAGAAACTTTATACACATCATCAGCGACTAACAACAGCATCCGTGTTGGGTCATGTGCGAGGGGTTATTTGTCTTTTGTGTGCTCAAAAAAAGATTGTTTTAAAAGAAAGTAGTGTTAAGAGAATTCGAAAGGCTTTAACCGGAAATGGATCAGCAACTAAAAGACAAACGCAATCGATGGTTGCAAGTTTTTTAAATGTTGATGAGGCGCGCTTAACGCCGGATGCAAGCGATGCGTTGGCTTTGGCGCTAGGATACATTACTCTTAATCGAATCAAAATATGATTTTTCGAATTAAAGGAAAGATTTTTGAGAAGCAAGAAAATGCAATCATCCTCGAGGTTCAAGATATTTATTACGAGGTGATTGTTCCTGATTCTGTTTTGCAACGCATTGATAGTCAAGTTGATGAGCAGGGTTATGTGAGCTTGATTACGTACCATTATATTCGAAACGATCCATCTCGAGGAATACCGGTTTTGGTTGGTTTTTTAAATGAAATTGAAAAAGATTTTTTTCAGCAGTTTATCAAGGTTTCGGGTATTGGACCGCGTGCCGCTGTTCGCGCTTTGAACAAGCCGATTTCTGATATTGTCAGTGCGATTGATAATAGTGATTTAAGTTTTCTAAAAACATTGCCTGGCATTGGCATGCAGCGTGCTAAGGAGATCGTGGCAAAACTCCAGGGTAAGGTTGGAAGGTTTGGCCTGATTCAAGACAAAGCTTTGAGTAGCGCGACTGTTAAAAAAGAAGCGTCAGATTTTCATGAAGAAGTTTTGTCTGTTTTGCTTCAACTGCAATATAAAAAACAAGAAGCTTTAGATATGATTCAAAAAGCATTAGATCGATCTGAAAACATTAACAATGCGGAAGAACTTTTAAACGAAATTTATAGGCAAAGGGTAAAAAATAATGGATGATCAAGATTTAATTTATGTTCGCGGAGTTGTTGAGGCTTTGCTTTTTGTGAGTGACAAACCGGTTGTTTTGGATCAATTCAAAGAAGTGCTCGGAGATGTTGATGGAAAAACTATTCGTCAAGCTGTTGATTTGCTCAAAGGGTTGTATGAAGAGCAAAAACGAGGCATGACGATTATGGAAATTGCCGGAGGTTATCAATTACTGAGCAATCCTGAGTATGCAACAGCTATTCGTGCTTTTTATAAGACTCAGAAAAAAGAAAAATTGTCTAAGCCGGCTTTAGAGACGCTTGCGATTATTGCGTATAAGCAACCTGTTGCAAGGGTAGATGTTGAACTCATTCGAGGTGTTAATTCTGATGGTGTTGTAAGCCATCTTTTAATAAAGGATTTGATCAAAATTGTAGGACGGAAAGAAGTTCCTGGAAGACCTTATTTGTATGGAACAACAAAGCGCTTTTTGGAATATTTTGGTTTAAAATCACTTTCTGATTTACCGAAACTTGAAGAATTTATCTCTTTAGATGACGAAAAAGGGGCAGAGAAGATTGAGGCATTCCAAAGAGTTTCTCAAGAATTTAAAGAAGATGCTGTTTTAGATCTTCCTGATAAGGGCTCTCAAGACTTAGAGACCAGTATTCAGCAGGAAGTGTTGCCGGAGGTTGGACAATCACAAAAACAAGAAAACGTAGAATCTCAAGAGCAAGAAAATATGGAATTTCAACAGCAAGAAAGATTAGAAACAGAAGATATTCAGGAACAAGACGAAGATAGTCAGCAAGGTCAAGAGCAAGGTGTTATTGCTTCTCAAGAAACTATCATGGACGGAGGGACTGATGAGCATCCTCAAATTACGTAAAAAAATAGATTCAATTGATGCAAAGATTGTATCGTTGTTAGATAATCGTTCAAAGATAAGTTTTTTGATCGGTAAAGAAAAATCTAAAACGAAAAAAAGTGTCTATGCTTCCGATAGAGAAAAGAAAGTACTGGATCGGATAAAGAAGCTAAGTAAGGGTCCGATTACTGGGGCTGCACTAGACGCGATTTATCGAGAGGTGATGTCTTCATCGTTGTCGCTTGAAAAGTCTTTGAAGATTGCGTATTTAGGTCCAGAAGCTTCGTTTACACATTTAGCTGCGCGCAAGAAATTTGGTTCGCAAATCACTTATGTTTCTTGTCTGAACATTCCAGATGTTTTTGATCGAGTTGAAAAAGGTGATTGTGACTATGGTGTTGTACCCATTGAGAATTCGATTGACGGGGCAGTGACTCACACGCTTGATCCTTTGGCTGATTCTGATTTAAAGATTTGTGCACAAGTGTTATTGGAAATTTCTCATAATCTTTTGTCGAACGGAAGTCTAGATTCTATAAAAACAATTTATTCAAAATCTCAAGTTTTTGGACAATGCCGCAATTGGATTCGAAGCAACCTTCCAAGGGCAGAATTGGTGGAGGCATCGTCAACAACAAAAGCTGCTCAGATTGTAGCTAAAAAAAAGACAGCTGCGTGCATTGCGTCTGCTTTAGCCGCGCAAGTTTATGATTTAAAGATTCTTAAGAAAGGCATCCAAGATTTTTCACATAACATCACGCGTTTTTTGGTTATAGGGAAAGAAGATGTTTCGCCGACAGGGGATGATCGAACTTCAATTTTATTCTCGATTAAGGATAAAGTCGGAGCGTTACATGAAATGCTGATACCTTTTAGTCGTAATAAGATTAATTTAACAAAGATTGAATCTCGTCCGTCGAAAAAAAGAGCCTGGGATTATTATTTCTTTGTTGATTTTCAAGGTCATTGTATGGACAAGAAAGTTCAAAAGGCGTTAAAAGAATTAGAAGGAAAGTGTAAATATCTTAAAATTTTAGGATCATATCCTCTTTAATTAAAAGATTTAATTTAAAAATGAAAAGTATCGCAAATAAGAATATTTTTAAAGTTACGCCATATCCGCCTGGAAAACCCATTGATGAGGTTAAAAGGAGCTTAGGGTTAGAGAAAGTTTTTAAGTTGGCGTCTAACGAAAACCCCTATCCTCCGTCGCCAAAAGTGTTGGCCCAGATTGCTAAAGAGTCAAAGATGCTCAATCGTTATCCGGATGGAAGCTGTTTTTATTTAAGACAAGTTTTAGCCAAACGATTTAAAGTTTCGCAAAAACAGCTTATTTTTGGAAACGGATCAGATGAGATTATTATTATGGCGGCACGTGCTTTTGCAGGTCGTGGCGACGAAGTTATTGTCGCACAGCCAACATTTTTGATGTATCAGATTGCATCTCGTATTTCTGGTGCGATTATTAAGGCTGTTGCGCAAAAAAATCATCGCTATGATTTAAAGGCAATCAAAAAAGCTGTTACGCCGAAAACAAAGATTATTTTTATTGCGAATCCAGATAATCCAACAGGAACATATGTGACTAAAAAAGAAGTTGAAATGTTTCTTAAGGGATTGCGTAAAGATATTCTTGTTTTCTTTGATGAGGCGTATTTTGAATTTGTTGAAAAGAAAGATTATCCAGACACACTTAATCTTTTGAAGCAGTACAAGAATATTATTGTTACAAGAACATTTTCAAAGTTTTATAGTTTAGCTGGACTGCGCATTGGGTATGGCGTGGCTTCAGAAGAGCTGATTGACATTTTAAACCGTGTACGCGAGCCGTTTAATGTTAATTCTATTGCACAAACAGCTGCGTTGACAGCTCTTGAGGACAAAAAATATTATACTGATGTTTTTAAAATAATTAAGAAAGAAAAGAGATATCTTTGTCAGCAGATAACAAAAATGGGCTTAACTTTTGTAAAAAGCGAAACTAATTTTATTTTGATCAATGTCAAATCTGACAGCACGAAGATATTCCAGCAACTTTTGCATAAAGGAATTATTGTTCGCGATATGACCTCTTGGGGGTTAGCTGGATTTATCCGTGTTACTGTTGGAAGGACAAATGAAAATAAATATTTTATTAAAGCATTAAAGGAGATATTATGATTGTTATTTTAAAAAAGGAAGCAACCGAAAAACAAATCGACCATATTCTTGAAAAAACAAAAAGTTTAGGGCTTAAAGCGCATGTGTCTCGTGGTGTTGAGCGAACAGTTATTGGCTTTATTGGCCCAGAGGATGTTTTGCGCGTTACTCCTCTGGAGGTCTTTCCTGGCGTTGATCAGGTTATGCCGGTTTTAGCTCCTTACAGACTTGTTTCGCGAGAATTTAAGAAAGTAAATTCTAAGGTTACGATTAAAAAAGGGTTAAAGGTTGGAGGCAAGAAAGTTGTTTTAATGGCAGGTCCGTGTTCTGTCGAGAGTCGAACATCGCTTCTATCAATTGCAAAGAAAGTAAAGAAATCTGGTGCTGATATTTTACGAGGTGGTGCATTTAAGCCGAGAACATCTCCTTATGACTTTCAAGGTCTTGGCGAAGAAGGATTAAAATATTTAAAAGAAGCTTCTGAGAAAACAGGTGTTGCAACTGTAACAGAAGTGATTGATCCTCGTCATGTTGAACTAGTTGCTAAGTATGTTGATATTTTACAAATTGGTGCTCGAAATATGCAGAATTTTAATTTGCTCAAGGAAATCGGTATGACGAGAAAACCTGTTTTGCTTAAGCGCGGGATGAGTGCGACGATTAAAGAATGGCTGATGAGCGCTGAATATATTCTTTCTGAAGGAAATTTTAATGTTATTTTATGCGAACGCGGTATCCGTACTTTCGAAACGTATACGCGCAATACCCTCGACATTAATGCTGTTGCAGTTGTTAAACAGCTTTCTCATTTACCAATTATTGTTGATCCAAGTCATGCCACCGGAAAGTGGGGACTTGTTGCCAGCGGAGCAAAAGCGGCTATTGCAGCTGGGGCAGATGGGCTTATGATTGAAGTTCATGAAAAGCCAGAAGCAGCAATGTCGGATGGTGGACAATCTTTGTTACCTAAAAATTTTGATAATCTAGTTAAAGAATTAAGAAAAATATCAAAAGCCGTATCGAGAGATTTATAAAATGAATATACAACGCAATCCTTTGTTGTTTAAGAAAGTAACGATTATTGGCATTGGACTCTTGGGTGGATCCATTGGCATGGCTATGAAAAAGAATCATCTTGTTCATGAAGTATTAGGAGTTTCTAGACGACAAGCGACTCTTGGATATGCTCTAAAGAAAAAGATTGTGGATAATGCAACAAGCAATATTGTAAAATCGGTGCGGGGGGCAGATCTTGTTGTTTTGGCAACTCCAGTTCAGACGATTCTTACACTTTTAGCAAATATTGGAAAACATCTAAAGCGGGGATGTATTGTGATGGATGTTGGAAGCACAAAAACAAGCATTGTTCAAGCTGCTGAAAAAAGTCTTCCATCACACGCTTTCTTTGTTGGAACGCATCCTTTGGCAGGATCTGAGAAAAAAGGTGTTGAATTCAGCGATCCTGATTTATTTAACAAAAGTTTTTGTATTATTACGCCAACTGATAAAACGAATAAACAGGCGAAAGAAAAAGTAGAAGCGCTTTGGACGCGAATGGGATCTTTTGTCAAGAATGTTTCTCCTGATGAGCATGATAATATTTTGGCGTTTACGAGCCATGTGCCTCATTTATTGGCCTATGCGATGATTGATGCCGTTCCAGGAAAATATTTAGAGTACGGATCAACGGGCTTGAAAGATACAACACGCATTGCAGGATCTAGTCCTCAGCTTTGGAATGATATTTGCATGGAGAATTCAAAGAATGTTTTACCTGTTTTAGATGAGGTGGTCAAAATTTTATCTGGATATCGAAAAGCGATTACGTCCAAAGATGAAACTGTTTTAATAGAACAGCTTAAAAGAGCAAAGAGTAAGAGAGATGGGATTGCATAATAACGTAGAAAATAATATTATCGTTACTATTGATGGCCCAGCTGGCGCCGGAAAAAGTACGATTGCTAAAGAAGTTTCTAAGAAATTAGGGTTTACATATTTAGATACGGGAGCGATGTATCGGTCGTTAACGCTCAGCGCATTAAATCAAGGCATTAACCTTGAAGACGAGGATGCCCTTGTTGCGCTTGCAAAACAAACACATATTGATTTGTGTACAGACGAAAATCATAAATTACAAGTGTTGCTAGATGGGAAGGATGTGACAGAGGACATTCGCAGTTCTAAGGTAACAAATAATACTTTTCATATTGCATCTGTTGGCGGGGTGCGTGAGATTATGGTGAATCGTCAACGTGAAATTGGAGCAGCAAGTAATGTTGTTGCAGAAGGACGGGATATTGGCACCGTTGTTTTCCCTAACGCAAAGAAGAAATTTTATCTTGATGCAAATTTCCAGGAGCGCGCTCAAAGACGCATCAAAGAGCTTAGAGAAAAAGGAAAACAAGTCGAAGCTGATGAAATTCAAAAAGATCTTCAGCAGCGTGACACAAAAGATTTTACTCGAAAAGTAGGCCCTCTCAAAAAAGCCGAAGATGCGATTGTGATTGATTCAACACATATGTCTATAGAACAAGTAGTTCAAAAAATAATTGAAGTTATTCGGCAAGATGGATAAAACCCTCATACGTAATTTTTCTATCATCGCGAATATTGATCACGGCAAGTCAACCTTGGCGGACCGATTGATGTTGTTTACTGGTGCGATCGATGAGAGTAAAGTTCATAATCAAGTTTTGGATGACATGGATTTAGAGCGTGAGCGCGGTATTACGATCAAGGCTTCTGCCGTGCGTTTAAAGTATAAAGCTAATGATGGTAAAGAGTATATTTTAAATCTTATTGATACCCCGGGCCATGTTGATTTTACTTATGAGGTTGAGAAATCTTTGCGCGCATGCGAAGGCGCTTTATTGGTTGTTGATGCATCGCAAGGAGTTGAGTCGCAGACGATTGGGAATTATTACCTTTCTATTGATAGCAACCTGGAGATAATTCCAGTTGTTAATAAAATTGACATTGCTAATATTGACATGAATATCGTAAAGAACGAGCTTAAGGAAATTTTTAGTTTTAAAGAGGAAGACACGATTTTTGTTTCTGCTAAAGAGGGCACAGGAATCAAAGATGTCTTAGAAAAAATTGTTAATTTTATTCCTCATCCAGAGGGTGAGAATGACGATCCTCTTCAGGCTCTGATTTTTGATTCGAAGTATGATATTTATAAAGGGGTAATTGTTTATGTGCGAGTTGTTAATGGCATTTTAACAAGTAATATGACCATTAAAATGATGCATTTGGATAAAGAATTTACAATCGAAGAGATTGGTGTTTTAAATCCTGAGCCGGAAAAAGTAAAACAGCTCACAAGCGGGGAAGTTGGATATATTACTTGCAATATTCGTGATCCAAAAGAAGTGCATGTTGGTGACACGATCACGGAACCCGAAAATCCGTGCAAAAAACCACTAGAAGGATATCGACATTTAAAGCCTCTTGTTTTTGCGGGTGTTTACCCAGAGAATCCAGGTGAGTTTATGAATTTGCGTGAGGCATTAGGAAAGCTAAATTTAAATGATCCGAGTTTTGTTTATGAGCCAGAATCTTCGCTGTCATTTGGTCATGGGTTCAGGTGTGGATTTTTAGGTCTTTTGCACATGGAGATTGTTCAGGAGCGCCTGCAAAGAGAATATGATTTAAACCTTATTCTAACGACGCCGAACGTGAGTTATCGAATTACAAAGAGAAATAAAGAAGTCGTTGAAATTGAGAGTCCGGCGCAGCTTCCTGACCCAGCTGAGATTGCACAAATCGAAGAACCGTATTTGTCTGTTTCAGTTTTTACGCCTGTATCGACAATGGATGCTGTCATGGAAATGGTAAAGCGGAAAAGAGCGGTCTATCAAGAAAGTTTGTATGTTTCTGATCGCATGAAGATTGTTTTCGATGTTCCGCTGTCAGAAGTTATTGTTGATTTTAATGATCTTGTTAAGTCAGCGACACGTGGTTATGGGTCGATTGATTATGAATTTAAGGGATACATGGTAACTCAAGTTTTAAAGATGGACATTTTAATAAATGATAAAGTTTGCGATGCTTTTTCTTGCCTTGTTCACAAGGATCGCTCTTATGAGAAAGGATTGAATCTTGTTTCGAAATTAAAAGAGCTTATTCCTCGACAGCTTTTTGAAATTAAAATTCAAGCATCATGTGGCGGGCGTATTCTTTCTAGTGCTAAGGTGAAATCTGTCGGTAAGAATGTTACGGCTAAATGTTACGGTGGTGATATTACACGAAAACGAAAATTGTGGGAAAAACAAAAGGAAGGAAAGAAGCGCCTTAAGCAAGTGGGAAAAGTTGAAATTCCTCAAGAGGCTTTTCTTGCGGTGTTAAAAATATGAAATTAAAAGAATGTTTTGAAAAATTTGGAAAATTTGTTGAAAGAAACTCTCCTGTTATTCGAGAATGGACCGAATCACTTGTTATTGCGTTTATTTTAGCGATGGTGATTCGTACTTTTGCTATTCAGGCATTTAAAATTCCAACAGGTTCCATGCGGATGACATTGATTGAGGGAGATCGTATTCTGGTCAATAAATTAAAATATGGCCCGATGCTTCCTCTTACCGAAAAGCGTCTTCCTGGTTATGGAGATTTGAAAAGAGGAGACATTATTGTTTTTAAATATCCAGAGGATCCTAAAAGAGATTTTATTAAACGGCTCATTGCTTTTCCTGGTGAAGTTGTTTCGATTAAAAAAGGAGATGTTTATATTGATGGGAAGAAAATAGAGGAGAAAGAAATCCGAGATGTTCGTTATTATAATAGAGGTGATTATGGAGCAGAAGATCAAATTATAAAAGTTCCAGAAAACTATTATTATGTTTTAGGAGACAATAGCGCATCAAGTGCGGATAGTCGCTTTTGGGGATTTGTTCCTGAGAAATTTTTGATCGGTAAGGCGGAGGTTATTTATTGGCCGCTTAACCGAGTTCGGGTATTAAAATAAATATTATGCGAAATAAATTTTTTATTATTTTATTGATTAGTTGCATTTCTTTTTGGGGTTGTCAAACAACGTCGTCGGACAAAAGTCTTTCTCGACCTAAAGAAAAAGCAACGGATGTGCAATCTGCGATTGAAGCAGTTGCAGATGTAATGACTACTCATAAGGCACAGATTAAGTATTGCCCGGTTTGCGGTAAGCGATTTAGTCCTAGCGTCGAGACTTGTTCTGAGGATGGGACAAAACTACAGTTTTTGGAATAAAAAATATGAGCTTAACATTTGCTAATAAATTAACGATCGGACGCATTTTATCAGTTCCTTTTTTTATTGCATGTTTGATGTATTACACGCTAGAACATGATTATTTGCGTTATTGTGCACTTGGAATTTTTTTGCTTGCCATTGTTACTGATGTGGTTGATGGATATGTTGCTCGGGTGCATCATCAAAAAACAACAGCAGGAGCTATTTTAGATCCTTTAGCAGATAAGTTTTTGTTGATTAGTGCATTTATATGTTTGCATGTTGTTAAGGAAATCACTGTTTATCCATCTTATGTTCCTATGGCTGTTTTGATTGTTGTAATTAGCCGTGACGTTATTTTGTTGTTAGGATCTACGATTATTTATCTTGTTCATGGGAAGATTGATATCATTCCAACAAAATGGGGTAAAGCAACGACATTTTTTCAGGTTGTTTCAATTGTAGGGATTCTTTTGCGTTTACCGATTTTTCCAATGGCTTGGTATATCGTATGCTTTGTCACGATTAGTTCAGGGTTAGGCTATATAAGAAACGGAGTAAAGGTGCTCAATGCTACAGCTCATTAAGATTATTTTTGGTTTAGGATTATCGTATTTATTTGGCTCTATCCCAACGGCATATGTTGCTGGAAAGTTTTACAAAGGTATTGATATAAGAGAGCATGGCTCAAAAAACATTGGAGCTACAAATGTTTTTCGTGTTCTCGGAAAAGTTCCGGGAATCATTGTTCTTTTGATTGATATTTTAAAAGGTGTTTTAGCAGTTGTTTTCGTTTCGAGTTTTTTAAGTTTAGAATCTAATATTTTTTATATTTTATTTGGAATTGCTTCTGTTTGCGGGCACAATTGGACTGTGTTTTTAAATTTTAAAGGAGGCAAAGGTGTAGCCACAAGTTTAGGCGTTCTTATTGGGCTAACTATTAAGATTGCTTCTATTCGCGCTGTTTTAGCGTTATCTCTTTTTATTTGGGTAGCGGTTTTTGTTGGTTTTGGATATGTTTCTTTGGCGTCTATTATTTCAGTTGTTTTCTTGCCGATTCTAATGCTTATTTTTACTTATTCTTTTGAGCTTGTTGTCTTAGGTGTTATTTTTTGCGTCTTTGTTGTTCTTCGGCATCGGTCTAATATCCAGAGACTTTTAGATGGCAAAGAGTCGAAGATTAAGATGCCTTTTTTAAAGAAATAGTTTAATTAACAGTCAAAATCTCTTCTAAAGCGTTTTCGAAAAGAAAACGCTTTCTTTTTATTTTTTAAAAAATATCACATTATAAGCCTAATTTCTCGAAAAAATATTAGTTTTATTTCTAATATTATAAGTATAAATTTTCTTTTTATCGACGAGAAATAGTGAATTTTGTAATTTCTAAGGAAGCGTTTTCTTTTTGGACCTCGTGAGCCATTGTTTTTAACAATTGCGATGATATACTTTCAATAGATTTAGAGAGCCACGGGATAAGAAAGAATATTGACGATCGTCCCCACCAGCCATGGAGGACTGGCCGAGTTGCCCGAGGCAGAAACCAAAAAGCAACTCGGTTTCGTTTAAATAGAGGGTGTTGAAAGGAAAGAGAAATGAAAGAAATAGCTTTTAAAAATTTAACATCAGTGGAGCGCAAACGAAAGATTATTTCTTTACGCGAAATAACGCAAAGAGATGGCTGTGTTATTTCTTCACAAAAAACCCTTGTTTATATTGTTAGTCCTCAATCTGGGAAAATTCGAAGTGTTGAGCGACCAGAATACCATATCGGAAAATTATATGACTCTGTGACCAAAGAGGAGCGTTTTTCGCTTCGAGTTAAGGGCACGTCATATGTTATCCAAGGACCCACTCTTTTAAAGGTAGATTTTTGTCATTCTTTGAAGATTGATATCAAGCCACTTTAACTAATACTAAGATTAATATGTATAATAAATAAAAAGCATTCGTCTGTCGAATTGTGCACCTATATATTCATTGACGATTATTTTCTTTTGTGATAATTTATGTCAATGATTCGAGCTAATATTTTGCGTTTAAAAGATAATATCGCTTTGGTTTGTAGGCGGGTAGAAAGAAATCCTGACGAAATTACATTGTTAGCTGTTACGAAATATGTTTCTGTTGAGAAGATCAAAGAGGCGCTAGATACTGGGATTGTTGACGTAGGAGAAAACAAGGTCCAGGAAGGTTGCTTGAAGTATAGAGATCCGGAATTTAATTCTTCCAAAGTTACGAAGCATATGATTGGGCATCTTCAGACCAATAAGGTTAAATCTGCTTTAGAGGTTTTTGATATTATTCAGTCTGTTGATAGTTTTCGGCTTGCTCAAGAAATAGAAAAAAATTCATTAAAGTTAGATAAAAAGATACGCATTTTAATTCAAGTTGATACCTCAGGTGAGGAGCAGAAGTTTGGCATTCCAGAGGTTGATACAATTTCTTTGATTAAAAAAATTGCAGATTTTAAGAATATTGAAATTCAGGGGCTTATGACAATAGCTCCTTGGACGCAGGACAAAATAATTGTTCGTGATTGTTTCAAGCGTTTGAGTGATTTGAAAGAAAAGATCTCAGATCAGTTTTGTAAATCATTCATGATAGAGACACAGGCGCTGGTTAGCAGCGCCGTCTACGGCACTCCCC
>JAQUUP010000029.1 GCA_028693815.1 Candidatus Omnitrophota bacterium | reverse complement strand
CGGCGTTGAAACGCCTTTCATGAGAGGGGAGCATCTTCCCAATGGTTCATATGATCATGTGATTGAAGAGTTGCAGGTTGGCAATAAGAGCGCAAATTTATTTGTTGGTGGATTCTCGATTAATGCTGTATATCGCCAAGGGCAGTCTTTGGTCAAACAACTTGAAGCGCAAGGTATTCAGAAATTAGAACTTAAAGCTTATTGAGAATCTTCTCCCCAGAAAGAATAAAAACTAAAAAAGACCACAGCTGGAAGAAGATAGAGGATAATGCGACTTGCTGTGCATTCTAGCCGCCATGTAAGGTCAAAATGTGCAGTTGTTAGATAGACATAAAGTAAAGTGGTAAAGAAAAGAGCGAAGAAAGTTAGAAATATTTTCTTTTCATTTCGAATGAGGTTTTTAGGTCTAAGAATTCCGAGAAAGACAATAAGAACCCATATAAAATTCCACCCTCGATTTAAAAATTCTGTTTTATAAAATCCGATAGTTGTCAGAAAACCATTGATGTTGCAAAATTCAAGTTTTTTAGTCAATGGGTTAAATAAAACTTCCCTTGTTGTTGGCGCTAAAAATATTTTAAAAATAAGCGTGGCTGCCCCTGTAATGGCGATACCTATAAACAAGAACCGAATAATGCGCATGGCATCTGTTCGATCTAAATCTTTGCGCAGAAGAAGATAGGCGGATGTTAGCCCTGAGAGGAAAAACATCATAACAATACCTTCGTTTTTTGCAAATGGCATAAGTCCTAAGAAAAGTCCTGACAGAAGAGCAAATCGATAATTTTTGTTTTTAAGCGTTATGGCAAGTAAGATGACGCTTGAAAGAAGAAAATAAGATAAAACAACATCAGCATATTGTGTTGTGCTCCAAAAAATATAGGATGGTGTTGACATCAAAAGAAGTGAGGCGAGAAATGCAATCCATTTCCTTATGAATTGAGATAGTCCTGCATAAAGAAGAAGCCCGCAAGAAACAGAGAATACAATTGATGTCATAGACGCTGCAGCAATGATGCCTTTTTGAAAGACAGCAAAAATCCATGTGTTGATAAGAGGTAGAAGAAGCGGATAGCTTGGTTGCGTGTGCCAATGAACTTTCGCAAAATCTCGCCAGCGTTCAGCACCAAAAATAAGAAATTTTGCCTTCATATTGTAAAGACCCCATGCATCCCATCCTCCAAAAGGGTATTGTTTTGACAAGATCGCTATGATAATTATAGCGATGCCCCAGCAAATGCTGCAGGTTATATAAAATTTCATATTGTTTTTTTGTTCTGAAGGAGAGTGGTTTTTGTTTTTTCCCTTAGGAAAACAAAGAATGTTGGCAATAAGTAATCCTAGTAATACAACAAAGTTTATTGAAAAAATAGCTGTTTGATTAAATTGCTCAAAGATAAAAAGAGAATAAAAGGTTAGAGTTGCTGATATGCCAAGCCCGAGCCCAATGGAAAGGCAGAGCATGAGCATGGTTGATAAAGCTGGCTGATTTTTTAGAATAATGCGAATAACAAAAAATCCAATGAAAAGCGACATGAGGTAGGCCAAAAGGTTGATCATTAGAAGCGCTCCGCAATTATTTTTCCAAAAGGACTAATATAGACAGGTTTTGCTCTGATAATAGATAAAATAGATTTTGCAGCATCAGGCGTGGATGCATCAATGATGTTTATTTTGTGGTCTGGGTTATCGAGATCAAGCAAAATAGGGGCCAGCATGTATTGAGCCATCATAAACCCACCGTCATTGCCCTCGGGTGTTTGGTTTTTCTCGCTTAAGAATCCAACAATGGTTTCATTTTTTAGCTGATCTTTAAGGTCAGCATATTGAAACCCAGGCTCTGTTGATCTTTTTTCGATGGTTGTAATCTGCGCCATAATACTAATGCTATTAAAGGCAAGATTAATTATAATTAGAAGAATTATAATTCCAATAATAGAATTTGCTAAATATGATATTTTTTTATTTTTCATGTTTATATTTCTAATGATTTACTAGAAACCATTATAGCTTAAAAAAACTAGAATACAAGTTAGCAAGCTTCCTCCTTTACATAATATGATAATTTTGGTATAAATAGTAACTATTTTTAGAGTAATTTATAGGTTGAAAAACTCAAAGAAATTGCGCCTGGCCGATTTTTAAAAATGTTTGAGGAATCCAGATTTTCAAAATCAAAAATCTGGATAAATTCGGTCAAACAGCTTATGTTGCTAAAGCTGCCATAAGCCGTGGCCTCATTTAAGTGCGTGCGCAATTCATCTATACTAAGATTAAGAAAACTGCGCCTGTACCGCGTTGCGGTACCGGAGATATTTTTCTTAAAGATTGTTATTTAAAGGTTATATGCGCCTGTAGCTCAGTTGGATAGAGCACTAGTCTTCGGAACTAGGTGTCGGGGGTTCGAATCCACCCAGGCGCGCTTTTTTTATTCGTCCTTATTTAGCATTGCAAGAAAAAGCAAACAGACCTCTTTTAATCCGCCGAAGAACCTTACAAAACAGATGTTATCTTTTGTGTCTGATTTTTAAAAAAAGAATATTAAAATCATCTTTACAAGGTCATCTTATTTTTATATGATGGACTTATCAAATTTATATTTCTTGTCTATATCCTCAAAGTGTAGTGATGCGCTCTGAAAGGGTATTAAAGATTCTAATTAAAATTTAAACTTACAATCAATATTTATGCAAGCTTCTCTATATAGAACACCTTTGTATCAAGCACATTGCGATTTAGGCGCACGCATGGTCGATTTTGGTGGATGGCTCATGCCGGTTCAATACGAAGGCATTCTTTCTGAATATAGTCGCTGTCGAGAGCAGGCGGCCCTTTTTGATATTTCGCATATGGGTGAATTTATTTTTGATGGAAACCCTGTTTCTGATGGATTAGAAAAGATTATAACATGTGAAGTTTCAAGCATGCCCATTGGCTCATCTCGCTATGGTCTTATGCTTAATGACCGCGCAGGAGTAGTGGATGATTTGATCGTTTTTCGTATTTCTGAAAAAAGATTTATGATCGTTGTTAATGCAGCAAATATTGCAAAAGATTTTTCTCATTTAAAAAATAATCTATTGGCTCCTTCTTTAATTACTGATATTTCAGAAAAAACTGCAAAACTTGATTTGCAAGGTCCGCTATCAAGAGAAGTATTAAAGAATATTATTCCAGGTGTTGAATCTTTAGATTATTTTCATTTTAATTGTTTTGATATTTTAGGAGAAAAGAATATTGTAAGCCGGACCGGATATACAGGCGAGTTAGGATACGAAATTTTTTGTGCACCAGAAAAAGCGCAAGCGTTGTGGAAAAAACTTTTGGATGATGAAAGAGTTCGCCCCGCTGGTTTAGGGGCGCGCGATATTTTGAGAACCGAGATGGCCTACAGTCTTTATGGGCACGAAATAACAGATGACATTTCTCCTTTGGATGCGGGTTTGAGTCGGTTTATTTGTTTTGATAAAGAGTTTATTGGTAAAGATACGCTTTTACAACAAAAACAATCTGGCCTTAAGAGAAAGATAATTTATTTCTTATCAGATACTCGGCGTTCGCCTCGTCATGGACAGAGCCTTTATGAAAATGATTCAAAAGAAATTGGCATTGTCACAAGCGGCATTTTCTCGCCGAGCTTAGAGAAAGGAATTGGAATTGGATTAATTAGTGTTGACAGTGAGTTGGATGGCGATAAAATATTTTTCGGTGATAAAAAGAATAAAAGTTCAGCAGCAATTGTTAAAAGACCGTTTTATAAAAAAGGTTCTTTAAAGACCTAAAAAAATTATTTTAAAAGGAGTTAACAATGGGAAACGAAGAAGAGTATTTGTACACAAAGGATCATGAATGGGTGTGTTTTGAGGAATCATGTGCATTTGTTGGGATTGCTGAGTATGCACAAAATGCATTAGGCGATATTACGTTTATTGAGCTTCCTGAGCCAGATGCGGAAGTTGAGCAGTTTGAGCAATTTGCATCGGTTGAATCGGTTAAAGCCGCAAGCGAGATTTTTGCGCCAATTTCTGGAAAAATTATTGAAGTCAATCAAGAATTATCATCAGCACCAGAGTTGCTTAATAAATCATGTTATCAAAAAGGATGGATTGCAAAAATAGATCCATCCGATATTGATGAAAAAAGCAATTTGATGACATTTGAAGATTATGAAAATTTCTTGGAGGGGCTTGATCGTTGAGTTCTTTTGTTGCCAATACAAAAAATGAAGTCCAAGAAATGTTAAAAGTCATTGGTGCAAAGTCGATCGATGATCTTTTTCTGGATATTCATTCTCGCCATCAACCAAAATCCTTTAATATTCCAAACGGGTTATCAGAGTTTGAGGTTTTAGAGCGGATACGATCTATTGCATCAAAGAATGATGCTAGGCTTGTTTCGTTTTTAGGGGCGGGATTTTACGATCACTATGTTCCTGAAGCGGTTAGTGCGCTCACGTCGCGGGCTGAATTTTATACAGCCTACACGCCTTATCAGCCAGAAAGTTCTCAGGGTATTTTACAAGCTTTATATGAATATCAAAGCATGATTGCGACTTTAACCAATATGGATGTTGTTAACGCTTCGCTTTATGATGGCGGAACCGCGCTCTATGAGGCTATGATGATGGCGATTCGGATTAATGGAAGAAAGAAAATTCTGATGGATGGAGGAGTTAGCCCCATTTATCGAAAAATTATTCGTAGCTATACATCAAATTTTGATATTGAATTTAAAGAGATGCCTGTTGTCCATGGGCGCGCGGATAGAGAAGCGATTAAAAATATTTTGGACGATAAAACATCTGCCATTATTTTGCAAAATCCAAATTTCTTTGGGGCTATTGATGATCATTCAGATATTATTAAAGAAGCGCATAGCCGAGGTATCTTAGTCATTGAAAGTGTTTATCCAATTTCGCTAGGTATTTTAAAGACACCTGGTGAAATGGATGCTGATATTGTAACAGGAGAAGGCCAGAGTCTTGGGCTTTCACTTAATTTTGGTGGACCGTATTTAGGATTTATAGCGACTAAAAGAAAGTATGTTCGAAAAATGCCAGGACGGATTGTTGGGCAAACAGAGGATAAGTATGGTCAAAGATGTTTTGTTAATACGCTGCAAGCGCGTGAGCAGCATATCCGTCGAGAAAAGGCAACCTCCAATATTTGCACGAATGTTGCTTTGTGTGCTGTTCAGGCTGCAATTTTTATGTCTTTGCTAGGAAAGCAGGGCTTAAAAGATTTAGCACAGCTAAATTTTGAGAAAGCAGAGTTTGCGCGCAAGACTTTAGGGGAAATAAAAGGTGTTGAGGTCAAACGTTCTTCGCCAACTTTTAATGAGTTTGTTGTTTGCTTGCCTAAAAAAGCAAAAGATGTTGTTGAAGAAATGATAAAAAAAGGATTTGCCTCAGGATTCCCTCTAGCAAAGTATTATCCCGAAATGGAAAATTATTTATTGGTTGCGGTTACGGAAAAAAGAACAAAAGATGAAATCGTCTCGTTTGCAAAGAATCTCGAAGGAGTGCTATGCAGTTAATTTTTGAAAAAAGTGTGCCTGAGCGAAAAGGATTTCAAGTTCCAAAATCCGATGTTTCAATTACAACAACGATTCCAGATGCATATATAAGGAAGACAGATTGCCTTTGGCCTGAAGTTTCGGAATTAGATGTTGTTCGTCATTTTACGAGGCTTTCAAATTTAAATTATTCTCTTGATGCAAATTTTTATCCCTTAGGATCTTGCACTATGAAATATAATCCAAAGTTTACAGAAAAGGCTGCGAGTATCAAGGGATTTGCAAATTTACATCCGCTATTGCCACAGTTGGATGGTTCTCTTGTTCAAGGAGCGTTGGAAGTTCTTTATGAGATGGATCGGCTTCTTTCTGAGATTACAGGAATGGATGATTTTACAATGCAGCCATTAGCAGGAGCCCATGGGGAGTTAACTGGTGTTATGTTGATTGCAGCGTATCATCGAGCAAAAAGTAATAAAAAGAAATATATCATTGTTCCAGATTCTGCACACGGAACAAACCCTGCAAGCGCTGCGATTGCTGGATATGACATTGTTTCAGTGGCGACGGACAAAAATGGTGTTTTAAGTTTAAAAGATCTTAAAGAAAAAATAACTGATGAGTTGGCGGGTGTCATGCTTACGTCGCCAAATACATTGGGGATATTTAATTCTGATATTGATAAAATTGCAGATCTGGTTCATCAAGTAGATGGGTTAATGTATTATGATGGAGCAAATCTTAATGCGCTTTTAGGCCGTGCGCGACCAGGTGATTTAGGCTTTGATGTTGTTCATGTTAATTTGCACAAAACGTTTGCAACGCCACATGGTGGTGGGGGCCCGGGTTCTGGTCCTGTGGGTGTCAAAAAAAATTTAACAAAGTTCTTACCTATATCCCGAGTTGTGAAAAGAAATGACCACACATACGCTCTTGATTATGATTATCCCGATTCCATTGGATATGTTGCACCTTTTTATGGAAATTTCTCAGTGATTCTAAAAGCCTATGCTTATATTTTAATGTTAGGCAAAGAGGGCTTGTGCGAAACGAGTGATCATGCTGTTTTAAATGCAAATTATATAATGGCAAGATTAAAAAAATATTACGATCTTCCTTTTGATCGCACATGTATGCATGAATGCGTTTTTTCAGCTTCAAGACAGGAAAAAAAAGGTGTTCATGCTATTGATATCGCTAAGTTTCTGATTGATAAGAATTTCCATCCTCCGACGGTATATTTTCCGCTTATTGTTAAAGAAGCGATTATGATTGAACCGACTGAAACTGAATCGAAGCAGGAGATGGATCAATTTATTGAAGCGATGATCGAATCGGCTCAACTCGCTGAAAGCAATTCTGAAGAATTTAAAAATTTTCCGCAAACAACTCCGATTTCAAGGCCTGATGAAGTGAAGGCAGCTAAAGATATTGCCTGCAATTATTTTCTGGACAAATAAAGCAGATGCGCCTAAAAAATATTTCATTTTCAAACCCGCAAGAAAATATTTTATTTGATGATGTCTTGCTTGAGCTTGCTGAGCAAAAAAAAGCACCAGAAACGCTTCGATTTTGGGAATCAGAACAATTATTTATTGTTTTAGGAAAAATATCGAAAGTTCAAGACGATGTTTTTGTTGATGTAGCGCAAAATAATTGCATTCCTATTTTGCGTAGAAGTTCCGGAGGAGGCACTGTTTTGCAAGGCAAAGGATGTCTTAATTTTTCATTAATTTTGTCAAAAGATTCTCATCCAGATCTTCAAACGATCAGTCGATCGTATCAATTCATTTTAGGAAAAATAACCGCAGCACTAGAAAGCCTCGCAATTTTGGCGCAATGGCGACCGATATCTGATGTGGCATTAAAGAATACAAATCAAAAGATTTCAGGTAATGCACAAAAAAGAGCAAGGCGATTTATTTTACATCATGGAACGATTCTTTATGATTTTAATCTTTCATTAATTGAAAAATATCTTAAAATACCAAAAATTTATCCTGATTATCGTCAAAACAGATTGCATGGCGAGTTTGTTGCAAATATTCAAAAGAAATCAGAAGATATTAAGCGTGTTGTTGCTGCGCAATTCCCAATTTCTTTAGTAGAGAACACCTTAGGTTCCGACGAGGAATATTGTTTAAAAAAATTTTGCCAGAAACAATCAATATATATTCTGAAGTAAGTTTTTATTAAGAAAAACTATCAAGAATTTGCTAAAGATATTGACAAGACAGCTGCAAATTATATAATAACACTAAGATTGGAAGGATGAAGTGTTGCTTATTTTTCAAGGAGGGATTATGAAAAGAAAGTTTTTTATTTTGTTAATGCTTTGCGTTTTTGTGTTTGCTTTTTGCTTGGATTCTTTTGCTGGGTTGATTGATTGGGAACGGCGAAATCGTTATTTGAAAGAAAGGCAGCAAGAATCAGGAGCTGAAGTTACGGTCGGAGAAGAGGCGCTTCCTAAATGGATGAAACAAGAACCACGCGTTACGACAAGAGAAGAAAAAAGATATGATAGTAATCGTGATGGAAGATTTCAACCTGCAGAATCTAAGGTCTATTTAAGACGTATTGTTCAAATAGTAGACAGAGGAGGCAAGGTGATTGCGCAGTCTGAGATTCTTAAAGAATATGATAAGAATAAGGATGGTGTTATTACATCGTTTGAATTAAAAGAAATAAAAGAGGATGTGTTTTAAAGATAACTGAAATTTTCTAAGAAAAAATTAAAGCTCGCTTAAGTATTTAAGCGAGCTTTTTGTTTGCAAAAAATTTCTAAAATAAATATATATCTTTATATATATGTTATAATATTTTTATGAAAATTAAGGGGTTTAGTCTATTTATTGGTTTTTCCTTTCTTTTTTTGTTTTGCATTGCAACTCTTTCTGCCGAAACGCTTTCAATCCAGAATCCAGAAGAACAAAAAACTTATCAAAATTATTTAGATTTTTTCGAAGAAATTTACCAAAAGATGGAGGAAAGTTATTATTATCCGGTTAAGCGGGAAAATTTTGATCGTTTTATCGATAAATTTAATACAGAAATTTACGGTAAATTAGACAAAAAGCAATTATTTGATGAATTTGTTAGTATGCGCTCTGGTGCTTTGCTAGTTGATTTTCTAAAAACACAAGAAGATATTTTTTCAGCTTTGTATCCACCACAGGCTGTTGATGATTTCAAGGAAGAAGTTCTTGGAAGAAGATCAGACCTTGGCATCGAGGGGCAGCTTGTTGATGATGGGTACAAGGTTAGCTTTGTTGAGGTTAGATCTGATGCATACGAAAAAGGGCTTCGGGAGAATGATATTTTGGTCGCAATTGGTAAGACAAAGATATCTGAATTAACGCCAGAAATGATTGTTGAGAAGCTAATGCCTGAGATTGACACAATTTCAAAGATTACTTATTTAGATCATGAAAATAAAAAGAAAATAATTTCTGTTAAGGCCAAAGAATATTTTAAACAAACAGTATTCCCGGTTACGATGCATGTTCCGGATGTGTATTGTCTTCAGATTCGACGTTTTAATCAAAAAACAGCAGAAGACCTGTCTCGTTATTTGATTATGATTAATCAGCAAGGACCAACGGCATTAGTTTTGGATTTACGAGGAAATCCTGGAGGACCTCCTTTGGCTGCACGAGAAATTGCATCATTTTTTTTAAAACCAGGTGATGAATTTGCTTATTTTCAGCGCAAAGGGGATGAGAGAAATGTTTTAGATGTCCCGAGAATTCCAGATGAGTATCTTTATCGCGGTCCTGTTGCAATTTTAGTTGATAAAGAAAGTGGAAGCGCGTCTGAACTTTTTTCTGGCATCATGCAAAAGCAAAATCGTGCGCTTTTGTTTGGCAGTAGAACGGCTGGACAGGTTTTCTTGAAAAGTATGTTTAGCCTTGATAATGATGCGATGCTTCTTTTGGTAACGGCAAGAGGTCATTTTCCGGATGGGGATATTTTTAATTTTGATGGTCTTGTTCCTCAGTTTTATGTGGACGATAAAGGATCTGATCTTACATATTTTGCTGCTGGTTTTTTAACGGCCGCGCTTAGACAAAGAATGTAGAAAATAACGTAGAGGGCAAAAAATGCTTATTATTCTCTTGCAAGTATTTATCATGCAGATTGTTGTTGGCGCTATTGTTGTGTTTATTTTAAAAAAAATATTGGATTATCAGCTTGTAGAGCTCGCAATAAAAACGTTTAAGAATGTAAAGCTTGAGCCCGATGATTTGAAGCTTGGAAGTATTCTTGTGGGATCTCCGTTTAGTGTATCAAAAAAGACTCAAAATCGTATTTTGGAATTAGCTGAAAAGAAATTTGAGCGATCAATGTCTATTGTGATAAAAAAGGACAAAAGTCTCAAAGGTGGGATGATTATTTATTTGAATAGCTTGATTATTGATTATAGTTTAGTGGGACGCTTGAAAGAGGGCGGGATTATTAGGCAAATATGAGTTTAAAAGTTTTAATTATTGTTCCTGCGTTTAATGAAAGCGGAAATATTTCTCATGTTGTTGAAGATATCAAGTCATCCGGATTTCCTTGTGAGATTTTAGTGGTGGATGATGGATCGACTGACGATACTGCTTTGGTTGCACGTTTGGCCGGCGCTAATGTTGTGAGTTTGCCATTCAACCTCGGTATTGGTGGAGCTGTGCAAACTGGGTTTTTGTATGCGGCTCGATACGGATTTGATGTTGCAATCCAGTTTGATGGGGATGGACAGCATGATGCCCAGTTTTTGAATAATTTAATTAAGCCAATTGTAGAGAATTATTCGGACATGGTTATTGGCAGTCGATTTTTGCCACCAAATTTAGGATATCAATCTTCATGGGTTAGGCGCATGGGAATTCATTTTTTTTCAGGACTCATTAGTTTTCTAACAGGGATGACCATAACCGATCCAACTTCAGGATTTCGCGCTTGTAATCGAAAGGCGATAGAGATTTTTGCTTATGATTATCCTTTGGATTTTCCAGAGCCAGAATCAGTTGTAGAATTAAAAAAATCCAAGCTACGCATTGTTGAGGTTGCGGTGCAAATGAAAAAACGGGTCTCAGGACACTCTTCGATTCGATATTTGAAAACTTTATATTATATGATTAAAGTCACATGTGCGATTTTGCTGCGCATGATACAAACAAAAAAACAGGTAGGTGATCATGGCGCTTAAAGTATTAACGATTTCTTTATCTATTGCTATTCTTTTTGTTATTATTGATTTCTCTCGACGAGGAAAATTGACATTCAAATATGCCATTGGTTGGTTTTGTTTGAGTATTTTAGGTATCTTATTTACGATATTTGATCAATTTCTTTTTGCATTGTCAGATTTTTGCGGGTTTGCTTTGATGAGCAATTTTATTTTCTTTTCATTATTTTGTTTTTTTGTTTTTTCGAGCCTTTTGTTGTCAACATTTTTGTGTCAACAAAACAAGCGAAACGATATTATGGCGCAAAAAATTGCCTTATTAGAAAAAGAAATTAAAGCGCTTAAAGGGGAATAATTTTTTATGTTTACAGGATTAGTTTCTATTGTTATTCCTGCTTATAATGCGCAGAAAACTTTGGGCCTAACTCTGCAGGCCATTTTTAATCAAACATATCTTGGGCCGAAAGAAATTATTGTAGTGGATGACGGTTCGACAGATCAGACCGCAGATTCTCTAAAATCGCTTAAAGATGTTATTTATATCCATCAAAAGAATTCAGGTCCTGCGACAGCACGAAACGCAGGGTTTGCGGCTTCTAAAGGTGAGTTTGTTTTTTTTACGGATTCGGATTGCGTTCCTCAATCGGATTGGATTGAAAAATTGCTTGCTGGGTTTTCGGATCCATTGATTGGTGTTGTTTGCGGCAGTTATGGAATCGCAAATTCAAAAAGCTTGCTTGCCCGATGTATTCATAAAGAAATTATTTTTAGACATTGCCGTTTGATGCCAGTGTTTCCGAAGTCTTTTGGCAGCTACAACTTTTGCGTTAGAAGAAATATTTTTGAGGCGGCCGGCGGCTTTGATGCAGGCTATCGCAATGCAAGTGGGGAAGACAATAATTTATGTTATAAAATTTTAGCGCTTGGATCAAAGATTTATTTTGAGCGCAAATCATTGGTTGACCATTTTTTCCCAACATCAGTTAAGAAGTACTTGGCAGAGCAATTTCGTCATGGATTTTGGCGCGTTAAAGTTTATTTTACTCATCCGTCAATGGTCAAAGGGGATGATTATACCTTCTGGAAGGATATTATCGAGCCTCCAGCTGTTCTCGGCGCACTCTTTCTTTTTGTCTTTGGATTTCTTGGCCTTAAAGTAGGACCTGCAATCTACATTATTGGCTTAGGACTCTTGGTGATCGAGCTTTTTTTCGGAATTTTGATGACTCAAAGTTTCAAAGAAGGAGTCTTTTTTGGCTTTGTTTTGTTTCTTCGGGCAGTTTCAAGGAGCCTTGGATTTGCCTACGGAATACTGCATTTTTCCCTCCAGAAAGTCTTTAAAAAAGAACAATAAGTACTTGCAAGCTCAATGACTTATGATAATATAAGTGTATCACTTATATATATATTCTTTTAAATAACTTTATATAAATCTTTATATACGCCCTATGGCTTACCATACATTACTTGGATTTAAAAAAGAACCATTCTCGACGAGTCCAGACCCGCAGTTTTTTTATCTTACCAAAGAACACGACATGGCATTAACGAGCATCCTGATTGAGCTTCGCTTAAGGCGCGGCCTTACGGTTATCCTTGGTGATATCGGAACAGGAAAAACAACACTCTCGCGAAAGCTCGTTCAAGAGCTAAAAGATCGCGGCAACATGATATTTCATATGATTTTAAATCCAAATTTTGAGACTGAAGAACAATTTCTAACAACGCTTTTGCGCAATTTTGATGTTGAGATGACCGACGGGTCAATGCCAGACATGGAAAACATTTTAGAGTTGCGTGATGCGGTTGAGAAATTTCTAATTCAAAAGGCTCAAGAAAAGCAGACGATTATTTTGATCGTTGATGAAGCGCAAAAACTAAACTTAGTCACGCTTGAGGTTTTGCGTATTTTGTTAAATTTCGAAACAAATGAATATAAATTAATTCAGCTCGTGCTTTTAGGGCAGCTTGAGCTTTATTCCAAGTTAGTTTCAATGCCAAATTTTATTGATCGAGTAAGTTTTAAATACACATTAAATCCTCTTGATCTCGAAGAAACCAAAGGGCTTATTCATTATCGTATACAGCAGGCAGGATATCAGGGGCATATGCAACTTTTTAATGATGAGGCGATTAGCGAAATTTATAATTATTCACGAGGGTATCCAAGACACATCACAATGCTTTGCCATAAAGTTTTAAAAGAATTGATTTTGCAAAACCGCGAAGTGGTGGATAGAGATATTATTTTGAGTGTTTTAGAAAAAGAGCGCCGTGTTGGATGGGGAAGAGCGGAATCGTTTAGGCGAGGAAACCCAACGTTTTAATATTTAGTGTTAGAGTATAAAATCAGATGACAAAAAAAGAAACTGCAGAACAAAAGCTTTTAAAGATTATCGAAGAAGGATCTGGTGATTCAGAGTCAGTTGCACGACCTTCTAGCGCCCAAGCTCCTCAACAAGCACAGCAGGTGGCTCGAGAAGTGGCTGTTGCCGTTAAAGGGATGGGCATTTCAGCGCCACCTCTTTTTTCTATTTTCTCAGATCGATTAAAAGATTTTCAGGTAGCGGTTTCGAGCTTAAAGTCGTTTGGTCTTCGAGAGGCTAATTTTTTGCTGATTACGATTATCGTTATTTGCATTTTAATTTTAGGTTCGGTGTATCAAACGGAAACAAAAAACATGTCGCATAATTTGGATTTTGTCGAAGAGGTTACAAAACCAAAGCTTGCATCGTCAAAAAGCATTATGCCAGAGTATCAAGATTTAACATCTTTTTTAGAAACAATTTTAATGCGTAATATTTTTAGACCTTATGAGGAAAAGAAAGCTGAGGTAGCAAGTAATGTTCCGATTGGAACACAAAAAATTGCATTACAATTAGAAAGTTTAAAATTAGTTGGAATCTCGTGGCTTGATATGCCAAATTCAGCGTCGGTTATGATTGAGAATGCTGATGGTATGACGTATTTTTTGAAAGAAGGGGAAAAAATTAATCAAGTGACGATCAAAACAATTTATGCTGATCGTGTCATTTTTAGCTTTGCAGATCAAGAAATGGAAGTTCGTCTATGAAAACTAACAAAAAATGTTTTAAGAATGCACAAGTGATTTTGTATATGCTTTTGCTTGTTTCTTTGTTTGCCGTATGTCCAACGAAAGCGTTTGCCGTCGGTCCGTTGGACCAGCCAAAGACTATTGTGTTTGAAGAAAAACAAGAGCCTCTTGAGGAGCGCATTAATCGAAAAATCACTTTAGATGTTCGAGATATGAACATTATTGATGTCATTAAATTTCTGGCGATTAAAGGTGATTTTAATGTTGTCACAAGTAAGAGTGTAGAGGGACGCGTTACGCTGTATCTCAAGAGTGTATCGATTGAAGATGCTCTTGATATTATTTTAATATCTAATGCCCTTGCTTTCAAAATTCAAAATGACATTGTTCATGTTATGTCCGAAACAGAATATGTTGCGACATACGGACGAAAGTTTAATGATCAAAGCATTGTTAAAACAATTCATTTAAATTATTCAAGTCCGGCGTATGCTCTCTCAGCGCTTGAAAGCGTTAAGAGTAATTTGGGTAAAATTGTTATCGACAATGACACCGGGACTGTTGTTATGATCGACACGCCTGAGGCGATTGCCCGAATGGAAAAGGCGCTAAAAGAGATTGAAAAACCGATGGAAACGTATATCTATAATTTGCAATATGCCAAGGCTGATGTTTTAGCTGAGAAATTAAAGGCTCGGATCGATGGTAATGCCGTTGGATCGGTTATGGCTGATGAGAGATCGAATCAACTTATTGTGCGGGCCCTTCCAGACCGGCGAGAAGAAATTATGAAGGTTATCAAGAGTCTTGATACAAAAACCAAAGAGGTTTTGATTGAAGCGCAAATTGTTCAGATTACTTTTAATCCGCAATATGACATTGGGATTGATTGGAATTTGGATTTTCTTGATAGTCCTGACCCTGAAATTCGAAAGCTTACTTTTGACAATGTTTATCTTGATAAGGACAATTTAACGACCTCAGATAGTTTGTATTCAAAATTTGGACAAATCGCAATTGGCAATATTGATCAGGATCATTTTACTGCAACGATTCGTGCCTTGAAACAAGTTAACGATACAAAAATTTTGTCCAATCCGCGATTGCTCGTCACCAATGGCCAAGAGGCCAAGATTCATATTGGAGATACGATCCCTTACATCATTACAACGTCAACAATTACTGGTGACAATGAGAGCATCAGTGAAGATGTGCGCTTTGTTGACGTAGGTCTAAAGTTAAAAGTTTCAGCGGATATCAATGATGATGGATTTGTCACTATGAATTTAGCTCCAGAAATTTCAACGGTTACTCGTTATGTTGAGTCGCGAGGAGGCGGAATTCCTCAGGTTAATAAGACAGAGGTTGAGACATCTGTGCTTATTAAAGATGGGACAACGATTATTATGGGTGGCCTTAAAAAAGACGAGAAGTCACATTCTAAAAAAGGTTTTCCGGTTTTAATGGATCTTCCGTTTATCGGAAAATTGTTTAGTGCAACAAGCGACGAGATTACAAAAACGGAAATTGTTATTTTTATTACGCCACGCATTATATCTGGCGAGGAACATACTTCAGATGAAAAAGGAACAATTAAGCCTTACAAAACGTATGGGGATGATGATTTCTAAAATTTTAAATTTGGCACGTTAAACAAAGAGGAGCGAATGAAAAAATATTCTTCAAGAAATCATTTTCTGTATTTTCAGACGGTCATGTTTATTTTGGCAATTTTAGCTTTTCTGACTGCATCAACTTTTGCCCAGAATAATCTAAGGCCTAGATCTGTCGAAACGATTGAAACAGAAATCGGTATGGATCAAATTGTTGATGATGCCTTTGGAGAGGACGCTGAAAACGAAGGGATATCTTTGTCCGTAGAAGAAAGGCAGATGGTAAAGATTAATAAGAGTTTAAAAAATCTCATTGATGAAAATCAAGAGCTTATGAAAAACAGCGAACAGCTTCAAAAAGAAATTGAACAATTGCGAGGTGAGAAGGCTATTCAAGACAGTCGGCTTAATGCGTTGGCGCGCGAAAGAGGTGATCTTCTTAAGAATTCAAAAGAAATTAATAGTATTAAGCAAACATATGAAAAGCAAATTGCAGATTTGACCGCAAGTATTGAAAGGACAAAAGGCTTGACCCCAGAGGAAATTAGAATGCTTACGGAGCTTGAATCTATTATTGAAAAAGATGCTCCGGTTGTTTCTGAAAAGCAGCAAGTACAGATCGCTTCTGAGAGCAGGCCTATGGCATCCCAAACTCAAGTTTCGGTTATGAAGGGACCCGAAGAAATTGCAGATGAATTAAGTGAGCTTATTGAAGAAAATCAAATTTTACG
Organism: Candidatus Omnitrophota bacterium; assembly: GCA_028693815.1. NCBI lineage: Bacteria > Pseudomonadati > Candidatus Omnitrophota > Candidatus Omnitrophota bacterium. The sequence continues at coordinate 4,522 of JAQUUP010000029.1, read as the reverse complement.
AAAAGATACAATCAAGCTTCATTACAATTTGGCTAATTTATTTTTTGAACAAGGCAAATATCAAATGGCTTCGGCCGAGTATAAAAGGGTTTTGGATTTGATGCCACAAGATGCGGCGACGCACTATAATCTTGCTTTTGTTAGTGAGCAATATCTTGATGATTACAAAACAGCGCTAAAACATTATGAAATTTATTTGGCGATGGCTTCTGATGCTGAAGATATAAATGTTGTAAAAAATAAAATTTTGGAATTAAAACTGAAAATTCAAAATAAAATTAATTCAATTATTGATAAAGAAAAGCCATATTAAGGATTTTTTTCTTATCTTCTTTGTTTTGAGTAGGTTAAATGATTTTTTAAGATAAAAGCGTTTTCTTGTGATTTCTCGTAAAGCCATTTATTTGCAACAGCTTAGGTTGAAAAACGCTGCTATATATTTTATACTTTTATAGGAAGAAAAGTTTTAGTTTTTTTATTTATATTATTATATGATAGTTAAAAAACGTTATTATTCATCATTTATTTCCTTCTTTTCTTCCAAACAGGAACATTTGAAACTAGGGCGTATTTTGTTCGTCGCCTTATGTCTTGTTTGGGGATCTCTGGTTTTCTGTCCACAATCTTTTGCCCAATATCTCGGTGGCTCGGGTGATGGTGATGCTTCCGCTGCTTCCGATGACGATCTTTATTCTTATCTTGTGTTTGATTCGAACACTCCTGGTGATGGATATGCCGGTGTAATTTTTTCGACTCAGCCAACAGTTACGCTTTACGATGGTCGCGGGGTAGCTAATGAAACATCAAGCTCTAATGTTACGATAACAATCTATAACAATCCTGGTAATGCAACTTTGCTGGGAACAACGACTCAAGCGTTGTCTTCAGGGTCTAAGACATTTACTGATCTTGCCATCTCAAGGCCTGGAAATCTCTATACACTTAAGGCGACTCATGCGACAACTACTATAGTTGGGATATCCGATGCATTTAGTGTTTTTCCTTTGGAAGTGAAGTATCGGATTTCGGTTACTTATGATAAAACTTCAGGGTTTGCGTTAATTTTGATGTATCCAGAGATTCCTTCAAACCAGGTGGCGGGCCAGGCTGCTGATTTTTTTGAAGCGAATTTTGGGGAAACTTTCACCATTAAACACTATGCCAGTGGATCTTGGGCGAATACGAGTGGTTGCGATGAGGGTTCTTGTGCGAGTGTCACGCCTGATGAAGATGTGTCAACTTCAGGAGTGTATACTTACGATCTTTGGTTGCCTTCAAACTTAAGTATCCCGTATGACATTTCTTTTGAGGTTCGAAATCCATATGTTGAAAGTGGATATATGCAGGCTCATGTAATCGTTGATTTCTCAGAAGATGCAGGGATATCTGCACTTCAGTCAACTGCCGATAGTATTGAAACCAAAGTCGATACAATCGATGGTAAAATTGATACCATTGATACTAATGTTGATTCGGTTTTGGAAGATACAGCCGCCATTGATTGGACCGATGTGAAAGATATTTTAGTAGATACGAGTGAAATAAATGAGCATGTTAATTGGACTGATCTTGGAGTGATGACGACAAAGCATATTAACTGGACAAGTATTTATGATATGACGAGCAAGGGTGTGAATTGGATGGATTTGTATGTGCTGACAAAAGCTGGGGTTAGCTGGACAGACATTAGCGTCTTAACTCGTGAGCATATTGATTGGGATACGTTTCAAGTTATTGTGGAGGATTATTTAAGATCAGGTTTTAATAACGTGGATTGGGGAAATCTTGCAACTATTATGCAGAATATAACAGCGGAAGGTGTTTGTTGGAATGATGTGCAGAATTTGGCTAGTACTTTTTCAAGTTCTACTTGGCTTACGGCGGATTGGAATAATCTTCAAAATATAATCGGAGTTATGATTAATTATGGTTGGGATGAAGAGGAGCCCTGGGAGAATTTAGCAACTATAGCTAACGATTTTGTTACAGCAGGTGTTTGCTGGACTTCGGTTCAAACGCTTGCTGGCGATTATGCTGGTTCAACTTTTGCTACAGGGGATTGGACTGAGTTAGGAGATATGGTTACAGAGTATGCTGCTGCTGGTTGGACTTCAACGGATTGGGATAATCTCCAAGATGTTATGTCAGTTGCGGTTGATGAGGGTTGGGATACAGATACATTTTGGGCGGATTTAAGAACTGTGACAGAAGAGATAGCTTTAGTGGGCGTTTGTTGGGAAGATGTGCAGCAATTAGCTGGTGATTATGCTGATTCAACGTTTGGTCTTGGAAGCTGGAGCGATTTAGGACTCTTAGCTGGTGATTACGTGGATTCTAGTTGGGATGTCGGAACTTGGAATAACTTAGAGCCGATTATTGAAGCGATTGATGGTGCTGGAGTTTGTTGGAATGATATCGCGACAATGAGTACATCAAGCGTTAATTGGGTGGATTTAGCTTATATGACTGGTGCAGGTGTTGATTGGAGTGAAACGGTTAATTGGGATAATTTAGCAGAGTTGACAACTGCTGGAACAAACTGGATTGATCTTAAAGTCATGTCTGAAACAAATCTTAATTGGTCAGATCTTAATGTGATGACAACGCAAGGTGTCAACTGGACATCGCTTTATGATATGAGTTCGCGTGGAATCAACTGGCAAGATGTTAATGTCTTGAGCGATCAAGGTATTAATTGGTCAGACATTAATGTCATGAGTAGAAAAGGTGTTAATTGGCAAGGCATCTATGACATTAGCCGCAAAGGCATCAATTGGCAAGGGATTTATGACATCAGCCGCAAAGGTATTAATTGGCAAGGCATCTATGACATCAGCCGCAAAGGCATCAACTGGCAAAGCATCTATGATATGAGCAAGAAAGGTGTGAACTGGCAGAGCATTTACGACCTAACAACGACTGGTGTTAATTGGTCCGATATTAATGTGATGAGCAAGGCTGGAATTAATTGGTCTGATGTTAATGTGTTAAGCGCGTCTGGCATCAATTGGTCTGACATTGAAGTTATGAGTGGCCAAGGCATTAATTGGTCTGACATTAATGCCTTAAGTGACAAGGGTATCAATTGGGCATCAATTTATGACATGAGCAAAAAAGGCATCAACTGGCAAGGCATCTATGACATCAGCCGCAAAGGCATCAATTGGCAAGGCATCTATGATATTAGTAAAAAAGGTGTGAATTGGCAAAGCATCTACGATATGAGTAAAAAAGGTGTTAATTGGCAAAGCATCTACAATTTAACAACCACTGGTGTTAACTGGTCAGACATTAACGTCTTAAGCAAAGAGGGTATCAATTGGAATGTTCTTCATCACATGGGAACACAAGGTATTAACTGGGCAGATATTAATGTGTTAAGCAAGTCTGATATTGATTGGTCAGTTATTGCTGATGCAACTTCGCAAGGGATTGATTGGCTAGATATTGCTTTTATGTCTAATTCAGATGTCAATTGGTCAGATATTAATGTCTTGAGCGATCAAGGCATCAACTGGTCAGACATCAATGTGATGAGTGGTCAGGGAGTTAATTGGCAAGGCATTTATGACATCAGCCGCAAAGGAGTTAATTGGCAAGGCATCTATGACATCAGCCGCAAAGGCATCAATTGGCAAGGCATTTATGACATTAGTAAAAAAGGTGTTAACTGGCAGAGTATTTATGACATGAGTAAAAAAGGTGTGAACTGGCAGAGTGTTTACAACTTGACAACGACTGGGGTTAATTGGGCAGACATTAATGTCATGAGCAAAACTGGCATCAATTGGAATGTTCTTCATCATATGGGAACACAAGGTATCAATTGGTCAGATATCAATGTGTTAAGTAGGATTGGCATTAATTGGTCAGATATCAATGTCTTGAGTGATCAAGGTATTGATTGGTCAGATATCAAAAGCATGAGTGATCAAGGCATCAATTGGGAAAGCATTTATGATATGAGCAAGAAAGGCATCAACTGGCAAGGCATCTATGACATTAGCCGCAAAGGCATCAACTGGCAAGGCATCTATGACATTAGCCGCAAAGGCATTAACTGGCAAAGCATCTATGACATGAGTCAAAAAGGTGTGAATTGGCAAAGTATCTATAATCTGACAACAACGGGTGTTAATTGGTCTGATATTAATGTGATGAGCAAAACTGGCATTAATTGGAACGTTCTTCATCACATGGGAACACAAGGTATTAATTGGTCAGATGTTAATGTGATGAGTAGAGCTGGTATTAATTGGACCGATATTAATGTAATAAGCTCTGAGGGTATTAACTGGCTATCAATCTACGACATGAGCAAAAAAGGCATCAACTGGCAAGGCATCTATGACATTAGTCGTAAAGGCATCAACTGGCAAGGCATCTATGATATCAGTAAAAAAGGCATCAATTGGCAAAGCATTTATGATATGAGTCAAAAAGGTGTGAATTGGCAAAGTATCTACAATCTAACAACAACGGGTGTGAATTGGTCTGATATTGATGTGATGAGTAAAACTGG
>JAQUUP010000028.1 GCA_028693815.1 Candidatus Omnitrophota bacterium | reverse complement strand
AGTCTCCTTTAAAAGCGCCAAACAAAGCAACATACATTGAGGTAGCTTTTGAGAAGGGAGTACCAAAGAAAATAAATGGAATCGCACACAAGCCAGTTTCACTTATAAAAAAACTAAATGAAATTGGTGGGAAAAATGGAGTTGGGCGTGTTGACATGATAGAAAATCGTCTCGTAGGAATTAAATCACGAGAGATATACGAAAATCCTGCAGGAACAATTCTACACGCTGCGCTAGCTGACCTTGAAAGTCTTGTTTTAGATCGCGAAACTATGCGCTACAAAACTCAGGCTTCTCAGAAATATGCAGAGCTGACCTACAATGGCTTATGGTTTACTCCACTCAAAGAACAGCTCGATGCATACTTTAATAAATTGCATGAATTTACAACCGGCGTCATTCGGCTTAAACTTTATAAAGGAAACTGCATGGTCGTTGGTCGAAAATCAAAACATTCTCGCTACAAAGAAGAACTCGCGACCTATGGCGAAAAAGATAAATTTGATCAAAAATTAGCTGAAGGTTTTAACCATCTTTGGGCAATGCCATTCAGTCAATAATTGAATTAAAAGGGAGAGCATAATGAATAAATTATGGGGAGGACGCTTTACAAAGGAATCAAGCAAACTTGCTGATGACTTCTCATTTAGCATTTCATATGATAAATGCCTTGCAAAATATGACATTGCTGGAAGCATTGCGCACGCCCAGATGCTTGATAAATGCAAAATCATCCCAAAAAAAGATGCCAATAAAATTGTTTCCGGATTAAAGAAAATTGAAAAACAAATTTTAACAGAAAAATTCAAATTTGATTTAAAAGCAGAAGATGTGCACACAAATATCCAAAGCGCTCTAAAAAAACAAATTGGATCAGCTAGCGATAAGCTCCACACAGCACGATCTCGAAATGATCAAATTGCACTTGATATTCGCTTGTATTGCCTTGATCAAATCGCCTTGCTTTTCAAAGAAATCAATAGTTTGCAGACATCCATCTTAGATTTCGCCCTTAAAAATAAAGACGTAATTATTCCTGCGTACACGCACTTGCAGTCTGCTCAAGTTGTTTTGCTCGCGCATCATATGCTAGCTTATGTTGAAATGCTTCAACGAGACAAAGCGCGTCTTTTAGATGCTGGGGAACGCCTCGATGTTTTACCTTTAGGAAGCTGTGCCTTGTCAGGGACATCATTAAAAATAGATCGTGCTTTCGTAGCAAAAAAATTAGGATTAAAGGCTGTTTCAGAAAACAGTATCGATGCCGTTAGCGATCGAGATTTTGTAATTGAAATTATTTCATCGCTCTCAATTGTTGCCATGCATCTTTCACGAATTTCTGAAGACTTAATTTTATGGGTTACAAACGAATTTAATTTCATCGATATTGATGCTGCCTTTTGCACAGGATCATCGATTATGCCGCATAAAAAGAATCCTGATGTCTTAGAGCTTATTCGCGGAACAACAGGAAAAATTTACGGAAATTTATCAGAAATCTTAAATCTGATGAAGGGACTTCCTCTAACGTACAACCGAGATATGCAGCTTGACAAACCACCATTGTTTGAATCCGTTGATACCGTGAAACAAATGCTTGAGGTGTTGTCAGCGTTATTCAAAGGGATTACAATTAAAAAGCGATCCATTGAAAAAGAAATTCAGAATGAAGCACTTTTTTCTGTGGATATCATGGAATATTTAATCAAAAAAGGTGTTTCCTATCGAGAAGCACATGATACAATTGGAAAAATGGTTAAAGATTGCTTGGATAAAGACAAAAAAATTTCTGATTTAACAACGTCACAACTTAAGGAATATTCACAAAGTTTTTCTACTGACGTCAAGAAATTGCTTAACCCAAAAACCTCTATTTTAAACAAAAAATCCTTCGGGTCAACAAACCCTAGTATGGTCTACGCACAACTTTTAAAGTGGAAGAAAAAACTCAATGCATGACTTTAAATTTAAAAATAATGAACTTTATTGTGAATCTGTAAAAGTCAGCACTATTGCCAAGAAAGTTGGCACACCATTTTATCTTTACAGTCACAAAACATTAGTGGAACATTTTCAAAAGATCAAAGATGCTTTTGCTTCCATTAACCCGCTAGTATGCTTTGCTATGAAATCAAACGGCAATGCGGCGATTGTAAAAACACTGCTCAACCAAGGCGCGGGTATCGATATTGTCTCAGAAGGAGAGCTCCGAAAAGCAATTCGCTTAGGTGCTAATCCAAAAACAATTTGTTTTGCATCTGCGGGAAAAACCGAACAAGAAATCACTTTAGCAATCAAGGAAAAAATTCTACTTTTTAATGTCGAGTCCAAAGAAGAGCTTGAAGAAATAAATCGAATTGCAAAGAAACTAAAAAAAATTGTACAAATCGCTCTTCGCATTAATCCAGACATTGATGCGGCAACACACAAATCAATTACAACAGGGACACTTAAAAATAAATTTGGAATCGACTTAAAAACAGCGCGCTCTATCCTTAAGAATACAAAGAAATATCCAAATCTTAAAATTAATGGACTCCACATGCATCTAGGATCACAAATCACAACAGTTAAACCATATGTTGATGCGCTAAATAAAATCATTCAATTTCTTGAAACATTATGCAACGACGGCATTATTCTTAGATATTTAGATATTGGAGGCGGCTTTGGCATTTCTTACAAAAATAAATCCGTCACGCCAAAAGAATTTGCCAAGGCATTACTGCCACTTTTGCGCATGACAGGGCTTGAAATTATCATCGAGCCAGGACGTTTCATCGTTGGACCTTCTGGAATTTTTGTAACAAAGGTTTTGTATAATAAAGATAACGGGGTTAAAAAATTTGTTATCGTTGATGGCGGCATGAACGATTTTGCCAGACCATCGCTTTACAACGCTTATCATGAAATTCTGCCAACAAAGAAAACATCCGCTAAAAAAATAAAAGTTGACGTTGTCGGACCCATTTGCGAAAGTGGCGACTTCTTTGCGAAAGACAGAAAACTAAGTATCGTCAAAAAGAACGATCTTCTAGCTATTATGCGTGCTGGCGCCTATGGATCAGGAATGGCAAGCAATTACAACATTCGGCCAAAAGTCGCTGAAATCATGGTCAAAGCAAATAAATTTGAAATAATTAAAAAAAGAGAGACATTTAGCGATCTTATTCGCGGTGAAGAAATCCCGAGGTTCTTAAAATGAAGAAGCTGACTTTTACAAAAATGTGCGGTGCTGGTAATGATTTTATTATCATCAATGCTTCATCTGGACTTAACGTCAAAAAGCTCGCACAAAAAATATGTCATCGTACCGATGGCATTGGCGCAGACGGGTTAATGATTTTAGACAAATCTAGAAAAGCTGATTACAAAATGCGCATTATCAATGCTGATGGATCAGAAGCCGAAATGTGTGGTAATGGCGCACGATGCATGGCTGCATATATTTTAAAAACAAAAACGATTAAGAAAAAACAATTCAGCTTAGAAACAAAGGCTGGCATTGTCTTAGCTGAAAAAAAGGGGGAGCTTATCAGTGTCCGACTAAGCGATCCAGAAAATTACACTCAAGATATTGCGATCGCAATAAATACCCGAACACTTCACTTAAGCTATATTGATACTGGCGTTCCACATGTCATTTGTTTTGTTGACGGATTAGAAAAAATTGATGTCAATGCGCTTAGTCCAGAAATTCGCTTTCATGAAAAATTTCAACCGCGTGGAACAAATGTTAATTTTGTTGAACAAATAAATAAAAACTTAGTGGCTGTACGCACATACGAGCGCGGCGTTGAAGCTGAGACACGTGCCTGCGGCACAGGAAGCGTTGCCTGCGCAATTGTTGCGTTCTTAAAGGCAAACTCAAAAATTGATTCAAAAACAAAAGCAACTATGAAAGTTAAAACCGCAAGCGGAGAAATACTTTCCGTTTGTTTTAATTTAAACGAAGACCAAATAACAAATGTCTGGCTAACCGGAAGCGCACGTTTTATTGCCGATGGAAACTTTTATATAAATTAAAAAAGATAATACTGGAGGAAAAATGTTTAAAGGATCTATTGTTGCAATTGTGACCCCATTTAAAAATGGTCAAGTTGATGAAACAAAACTCGCTGAACTTGTCGAATTTCATATTAAAAATGGAACCAATGCTATTTTACCATGCGGAACAACAGGAGAATCTCCAACATTAACACCAAAAGAACACGAGCGAGTTATCGAGGCTTGTATCGAAGCTTCCAACAAAAAAATTCCAATTCTTGCTGGAACAGGATCTAATTCAACAGCGGAAGCCATTGAATTAACACAACGCGCAGCCAAAGCTGGCGCTGATGCATCTTTGCAAGTAACACCTTACTACAACAAACCAATGCAAGAAGGTCTTTATCAACATTTTAAAGCTGTTGCTAATAGCGTTAACATTCCAATTATTCTTTATAATATTGCAGGACGCACCGCACGCAATATCGAACCAGAAACCATTGCAAGACTTGCAAAAGATTGCAAAAATATTATCGGCGTCAAAGAGGCATCCGGATCGCTTGATCAAACAAGTGCCATACGATTACTTTGCCCAGACAATTTTCTAATTTTTTCTGGTGATGACGCACTAACGCTCCCGACCATGTCGGTGGGAGGTGTGGGCGTTATTTCTGTTGTCGCAAATATCGTGCCTCAAGAAACAGCCAAACTTTGTGCTGCAATTGAAAAAGGAGACCTCAAAGCCGCACAAGAAATTCATTATAAATTATTGCCGCTCGTCAAAGCCATGTTCATCGAAACAAATCCCATACCAATTAAAACAGCAATGGGTCTTTTAGGCATGTGCTCTGATGAGTTACGCCTACCATTATCACCAATGGCAGCAGGAAATGTTGAAAAGTTAAAAATAGCATTAAAAAATTACGGTTTATTAAAATAAGAATCCCGACACGTTACGCATGCGGGATAAATTCGGACATATGGTTTATGTCGCAAAACTCCATAAACCATTCCTCATTTAAGGAGAAATTAATTTATGATTCGCTTAGCTATTACTGGATCACTTGGACGCATGGGTCAAAGCATTTATCGTCTTGCTAAAAACGATGGTAATTTTGATATTGTTGCTTTGCTAGAAAGAAAAGATCATCCCGACATGGGAAAGACAATTGATGGGATTGACGTCACATCTCACCTTGAAGACCTAAAAGATGCAGATGTGCTCATTGATTTTACATCACCTGAATCAACTATTGCCAATGTGTCTTTTTGCGCAAACAACAATGTTAAAATAGTAATCGGAACAACAGGCCTGACCGAAAAAGACATCAGCACCATTGAAAACGCCGCTTCTAAAACTGGAATTGTATTCTCTTCAAATATGTCAATCGGTGTTAATATTTTATTTAAAATGGCCGAAGAACTTTCTCTTCGAGCAGGAAACAATTACAAAGTTCGCATTACAGAAGCTCATCATGTTCACAAAAAAGATGCACCTTCTGGAACAGCCAAAACCCTGGCGCAATATATTAAAAAAGTAAATTTAAGAGAGATTGACAATATTGATTCTATTCGAGAAGGTGAAATTATCGGTGACCACGACGTTATCTTTGAAAGCGATGTTGATATAATCAGAATTAGTCATCATGCAAAAACAAGAGATATTTTTTCGCAAGGCTCATTAGTTGCTGCAAAATTTATCGTGGAGCACAAAACAGGTTTATTCAATATGCACGATGTTTTAGGAATTAAATAAAAGAAAGGCATGAACACTTTATGAATTTAGAATTTTCAGATCGTTTAAAACAGCTACCACCATATCTTTTCGCTGAAATCGACAAGGCAAAACGTCAAGCTAAGTCTGAAGGCAGAGATATTATTGATCTAGGCATTGGAGATCCAGATTCGCCAACGCCACAATTTATCATTGATGCGCTTACAAAAGCCGCGCAAGACGGGAACAATCACCACTATGCCTTTGACGCAGGGCTTCCTGAGCTTCGCCAAACCATTGCGACCTGGTCTAAAAAACGCTTTAATATTGATCTTAATCCAAACACTGAAATCTATCCTTTAATCGGATCAAAAGAAGGACTAACACATCTACCTTTAGGAATTATTAATCCTGGGGACAAGGTTCTGATTCCTGACCCATGTTATCCAGCTTATCGATCATCTGTCATGTTTGCTGGAGGAGAAGTTGTTTCTGTTGAACTAACAGCTGAAAATGAATTCTTACCAAAACTTGAAGATTTAAAGAATGCAAAAGCACTCTTTTTGAATTATCCAAATAATCCAACAGCAGCGATTGTAACAAAAGATTATTTAACAAAACTCATTGCCATTGCTAAAAAGAATGAAATTATTCTTATATCTGATCTTGCTTATTCTGAAGTTTATTATGATAACGAAAAGCCTTTAAGCTTCCTAGAAGTAGAAGGCGCTAAAGATGTTGTTATTGAATTTCATTCATTATCTAAAACATTTTTTATGACAGGCTGGCGTATTGGATGGGCATGTGGCAATCCAAAACTGATAGCAGCCCTTGCAAAAGTTAAAGCAAACATTGATTCTGGTATTTTCCAAGCCATTCAAGTCGCTGGCATTGAAGCAATAAAAAATGGCGACAAGACGGCTCAAGACATGCGAACGCTTTGCCAGGAAAGAAGAGATGTCTTTATTAAGGCCCTTAAACAATCAGGATGGGATGTGCCTGCGCCAAAAGCAACATTTTATATTTGGGCGCCAATCCCAAAAAAGTTTAAAAACTCGATGGAAGCTTCAAAAGCGTTTTTAGATCAAGCCAACATTATTGCGACACCTGGTCTTGGTTTTGGAAAATTCGGAGAAGGATACATTCGGATGGCACTCACTGTTTCCAAAGAACGCCTTGTTGAAGCCGCCGAACGTCTTAAAAAGATTCTGTAAGACGAATTCATTACGGAGTTATTCGAAGTTGAGTATAACCTATCTGGCTCTAGGGTCAAATATCGCAGACCGTCAAAACAATATCAAACGCGCCGTTGATCAATTAAACAGGCGCGGAATTCATATCGAAAAAATATCTTCCATTATCGAAACTGACCCGATCGGACCTCCTCAAGAAAAATTTCTAAATGCTGCTGCTAAGGCAACAACTACGCTTTCTCCGGAAGAACTATTAAAAACCATCAAAGAAATCGAAAAAGATTTGGGACGCATCAAAACCATTCATCACGGACCACGCACAATTGACATCGATATTCTTCTCTATGATAATATTCAATTAAAATCTAAAAACTTAACAATTCCTCATCCAGAAATGTTTAAGCGAGAATTTGTCATGACTCCTCTAAAAGAAATTTATCCTGAAATTGCTCAAAAAACAAAAGGAACGATCCAGTGAAAATAATCAAAACCATCAAACAAATGCAATCGTTTTCTTTCTTGGCAAAACAAAACAAAAAGAAAATCGGTTTTGTTCCGACGATGGGATGTCTGCACGCAGGACATTTATCTCTCATTAAAAGAAGTAAAAAAGAAAACGATATAACGGTTTTAAGTATTTTTGTGAATCCCACCCAATTTGGGCCGAAGGAAGACTTTAAGAAATACCCTCGAGAAAAAAAACAAGATGAAGCCTTGGCAAAAAAAGAAAAAGTTGATATAATATTTTATCCGTCGATAAAAGAGATGTATCCGACGGGGTATTTAACATATGTCAATGTTAGCAATATAACAACTGTTCTTTGCGGAAAATCTAGACCTGGTCATTTTCAGGGAGTTACAACCATTGTAGCAAAGCTGATCAACTGCGTTATGCCTGACACACTTTATCTCGGACAAAAAGATTCACAACAAGCTGTTGTTGTTGAGCGCATGATCAAAGACTTGGGCTGGAATGTAAAAATTAAGCTGCTTCCAATTGTCCGAGAAAAAGATGGGCTTGCAATGAGTTCACGTAATATTTACCTGAATTCCGAAGAAAGAAAACAAGCTACTTGTCTTTATCAAAGCTTAAAAGCTGCAAAAAACCTAATTTACACGGGAGAAAGGTATTCTGCAAAAATCATTAAAGAAATAAAAAAGATTGTTTTGCAGAATCCTCGTGCTAAGATTGATTATATCGCTTGTGTTGATATGAAAACTTTAAAACCAACAAAAATGATTAATAAAAAAACATTAATCGCTCTTGCAATATTTATCGGAAAAATCCGATTGATTGATAACATTATTATTGACGCATGAAGTCAAAAAAACAAAAACTTAAAATTGGATTCATTGGTTGTGGCGCAATTGGTTCTCGTTTGGCCAAAAGCGTTAAGCAAGATTTAAAATCATACTGCACTATCTCCGGGCTTTATGATGTCATCGCGGAGAAACCAAAACTTCTTGCGTCAAAATTAAAACTCGAAAAATCTCTTATCAAGAATTCTTTATCTCAGATCATTAAATCCTGTGATTTTATTATTGAAGCGATTGCCTCGCCAGACACAACAAAAATCATTCGTCAAGTTGTCCGCGCTAAAAAAAGCATTCTTATTATGAGCGCAGGAAAAGTGCTAAATGCGCGTGATGTTTTTAGACTTGCCGCTAAAAATCAAACCAATATCCTTGTTCCGTCTGGAGCCATTAGTGGACTTGATGTCATCAAGTCAGTTGGCGCTGAAAACATTTCAAACATTACCCTAACCACACGCAAGCCACCGTCTGGATTAAGCCAATCCCTATATTTAACAAAAAAAGGCATTGCCATAGACCGCATCAAAGCAGAGACTGTTATTTTTGACGGAACAGTAGATCAAGCTGTTAAACTTTTTCCTCGCAATATAAATGTCGCAGCAACCATTGCCCTTGCATCTGGAGTCAAAGACCGTATTCGTATTCGTATCATTACATCTCCTAGTTTTAAAGTTAATTCTCATGAAATTGAAGTTTTTGGGAAATTTGGACATCTTACAACACGTACAGATAACGTCGTCTGCCCAGACAATCCAAAAACAAGTTATCTAGCTGTTCTATCAGCCACGCAAACATTAAAACAATTTTTTAACCCTATTAAAATAGGCACATGAAAGGAGGTGAAAAAAAATGGCTAAAAAAGTAGCAAAAGTCGGTATCAAAAGAGAGAAGGGATATCTCTATTTTATCGATAAGAATGGAGACGTTTCCTGCGCTTTAATGGCACGAGGCAACAAAAAAGGCGGCAAGCAAAAAGTAGTTGCTAAGGTTGGCGTCCAAAAGGAAAAAGGATTTCTCTATTTCGTAGATAAGCAAGGAGACGTATCTTGCGCTCAAATGGTACGAGGCGGAAAAAAGAAGAAAAAAGCAACTAAAAAAGTCGCAAAGAAGAAGGTGGCTAAAAAGAAAGTTGCTAAAAAGAAGGTCGCTAAAAAAAAGGTTGCAAAAAAGAAGGTAGTTAAAAAAACTGCAGCTAAGAAAAAAGCAAAAAAGAAATAGTTCTATCCTAACATAAAATAGCCCCTACGCTTTTGTAGGGGCTATTTTAAATTCGCTTAAACCTAACATATGACGTTAAAAAAAAATAATCATATCCGCATTGACGGTGCAAAAGAGCACAATCTAAAAAACATTAGCCTTAAGATTCCCCGAGATAAATTTGTTGTGGTAACAGGCTTGAGCGGGTCTGGAAAATCATCCTTAGCATTCGACACCATCTACGCCGAAGGACAACGACGCTATGTTGAAAGCTTATCGGCCTATGCACGTCAATTTCTTGAGCAACTTCAAAAGCCAAATGTTGAACATATCGAAGGTTTATCTCCGACCATTTCGATCGAACAAAAGACAACTAGCAAAAACCCTCGCTCAACGGTTGCAACGCAAACAGAAATCTATGATTACTTACGCTTACTGTTTGCTCGTGCCGGAACACCTTTTTGTCATGTCTGCGGAAAAAAAATTGAACGCCAAACAGTTGAAGAAATAGCAAGCCAAATCCTTTCCATGAAACCGTCAGAACCGATCACTATTCTTGCCCCGATGATACGAGGACGAAAAGGAGAATATCGCAATATTCAATCACAAATAACCAAAGCAGGATTTGCCCGCTTGCGCGTCGATGGGACAATTTATGACACAGAATCAGAAATCAAATTAGATAAATTTAAAATTCATCATATTGAAATTGTTGTTGACCGCTTAACGGTCAAACCTGAAATTAAAAAACGCTTAATCGATTCTCTTGAAACCGCTCTTAAAGTAGGCGATGGACTCGTTATTATTTCCAACGAAAAGGGAAACGATAAAACATTTAGTGAACGTTATGCTTGCATTGATTGTGGAATTAATTTATCTGAAATAGAACCACGTATTTTTTCTTTTAACTCTCCTTACGGAGCATGTCCAAAATGTAACGGTCTTGGAACAAAAATGGAAATTGACCCAGAGCTCCTTGTCCCGGATTCTGAAAAACCATGGATTAATGCCGTTGCCCCTTGGCGCAAAGGACGTCGAGGATACATGATGTATTATCGAGCAGTCTTAAGAGAACTTGCAAGCATCTACAAAATTGACCAACAAACACCTTTTAAAAATCTTACTAAAAAGTTTCGAAATGTTGTTTTATACGGTTCTCAGGATGAAATCTGGGGTCGACAATTCGAGGGGGTCATCGCCTATCTTGAACGGCTTTTTCGTGATAGCGACAGTGATTGGCTTAAAGGCGAGGTCTCAGATTTTATGTCTATTTCGCCATGCCCAGAATGCCATGGCAATCGTCTTAAAAAAGAATCCCTAGCCATTCGTTTTTCTGAAAAAAATATCTCTGAAGTCACCGAATTATCAATTCTTCAAGCAAAGAAATTCTTTACGGATCTCAAATTATCAAAAACAAAAACAATCATAAGCGAACAAATTCTAAAAGAAATAAACCGCCGTCTTGATTTTTGTATTAATGTCGGCCTGGGATATCTTACACTTAATCGAAAAAGCGCAACTCTCTCAGGAGGAGAAGCAGAGCGTATCCGTCTCGCAACGCAAGTTGGATCTGGGCTAGTTGGCGTTATCTATATTCTTGACGAACCAAGCATAGGTCTTCACCAAAAAGACAATACAATGCTCTTAAAAACACTTCGTGCGTTGCGCGATCTCGGAAACACATTGATTGTTGTCGAGCATGATGAAGACACGATCCGATCTGCCGATTATATTATTGATCTTGGACCTGGCGCAGGAACACACGGAGGAGAAATTGTCTATGCTGGAGATGTTGCCGGTATGCTTCGCTCTAAAAAATCGCTTACCGGAAAATATCTAAACGGGAAGCTTAATATTAGCCTTCCTAAAAAACGACGGCCAATCGACAAGTCATATCAAATTAAAATTATTGAGGCACAAGAGCACAATCTTAAGAAAATTGATGTTGCCTTTCCGCTAGGAACTTTTATTTGCGTAACCGGTGTTTCTGGTTCAGGAAAATCAACCCTTGTTTCTGATGTCCTTTATAACGCGCTCGCTCAACAAATTTATCATTCAAAAGAAAAACCAGGGGTCCACAAGAAAATTAGTGGTACTGAAAACATTGACAAAGTCATTGTTGTAGATCAGTCTCCTATTGGACGAACCCCTCGATCGAATCCTGCAACATACACAGGAGTTTTTAGTGATATCCGTTCACTTTTTACGCAAATGCCTGAAGCAAAACTGCGAGGCTACAAACCAGGTCGATTTAGCTTTAACGTAAAGGGAGGACGCTGTGAGGCCTGTTGCGGTGACGGAATTAAAAAAATTGAAATGCATTTCTTACCCGATGTTTATGTCGAATGCGAAATATGCCATGGAAAACGTTTTACACAGCAAACACTAGAAGTTCATTATAAAGGTAAAAATATTTCTGATGTCTTGAATATGCCTGTTGAAGAAGCTCTAGAATTATTTAAAAATATTCCACGCGTTACAAAAATCCTTCAAACTTTAACCGACGTGGGTCTTGGCTATATTAAGCTTGGCCAGCCAGCAACAACCCTTTCGGGTGGAGAAGCACAACGCGTAAAACTTGCCAGCGAATTATGTAAACATGCTACTGGAAAAACACTATATATTCTTGACGAACCAACCACCGGTCTTCATTTTGCCGATATTGACAAGCTCCTTGAAGTATTACAAAGACTTGCAAGTAAAGGAAACACTGTCTTAGTTATTGAGCACAATCTTGAAGTTGTCAAATGTGCTGATCACATCATTGACCTTGGGCCTGAAGGAGGGGATAGAGGTGGCGAGGTTGTTTTTTCCGGATCTCCTGAAGAAATCATCAAATGTAAAAAATCCTATACTGGGCAATATTTAAAACAATATCTCAAAAAACATCACGGTTAGAAACTCCTCCCCCAAGTATAAATACATATATATTCATATTTATACTATAAATTGAAATCTAAAAAAAAGTTGTTATAATAATCTCATGAATTTTAAAATTATAAAAATATCTATCTGCATTCTGTTAGCAACGCTTATTTCAACAGAAAATCAAAAATCCGCTTGTTGGGCTCAAGATAACGAAACAGAACTTTTTCTAATCACACAAAAAGCCTTTAATGATGGATTCTATGATGTCACGACCCGATATATTAATCAACTTCTCAGTCAATACCCTCAAACCGAAAAACGACCACAAATCACTATTTTGCTTGGCCAATGCTACTTTTTTAAAGGAGAATATTTAAAAGCATTTAATGAATTCAAAAAACTTCGTAATATTCCAGGATATCAAGATGCCGTTCTTTTTTGGCTAGGAGAGACCTATCTTAAGGTTAAAGATTATATTGAAGCAAAGAATAATTACGAAGAGTTGCTGAATCTTTACTCAACGTCTACCTATGCCCCTCAAGCGCAATACGCTCTTGCTTGGATTGATTTTGATCAAAATCAGTATGTCGAAGCAAAACAGAAATTCTTAAATTTCCTTAATCTTTTTCCAACTCATCAGCTTTTCGAAGATTCACTTTTCCGCATTGGCGAATGCGACTTTAATCTTGAAAACTACAACAACGCAATCATAACGTTTGAAAAGTATACAAAAACTTTTCCAAAATCAACGCGGACTGATCAAGCATTATTTTATATTGCAGAATCAAATTATTACTTAAAGAAATATCTTACCGCCATTAAATATTACGAAAAATCTAAAGAAAAAACCAACCAGAACCAAACAAAATTAATTGCCGAGGTGGGGACAGGCTGGAGTTATCTTAAATTAAAAGAGTTTGATCAAGCTGAGCAATCTTTTAATGAAGCAGCCCTTTTTGCCGAACAAAAGAATATTCAAAGCGAAACTCCATTGTTAGGGCTTGCCAATCTTTTTTCTGAAAAAGGAGATTTTGAAAAAGCTCTTTTAAACTATAAGAAAATCATTGATCTCAACCCAGGTGTCACGCAATTGGCCGACGCCTATCTTGGCATGGCAAATATTCTTTATAAATCTGAAGACTACGAGAATGCAATTGATATTTATCAGAAAATTATCAAGCTTTTTAGCGCTGATCCAACCTTATCTCAATTCGTCGAAAAAGCATATCTCGGTCTTGCTTGGACTTATCTAAAAAAAGGAAACTCCTCTGATGCAATAAAGAATTTCGAATATGTCATTAATCATGCAGAAAACAAAATTATCAAAGTAAGCGCACTCACTCAAATTGGTGATGCATATCAAGACATCGGTCAATATGATCAAGCCATCGCTGCTTATGACAAAATTTTGCGAAACTTTTCTGACACACTCTACACCGATTACGCTCAATATCGACAAGGAATCGCACTCCTTAAAATGGACAAAATCGATAGCGCCACTCTTTCTTTTCAGAGTCTTCAGAAGAATTTTCCGAATAGCAACTATTTAATCGACATCAAATATTACCTTGGCGTTGCTTATTTTAAAAAAGGAGACTGGGCTGCCTCTAAAGAAAAAATGGCAGAGTTTATTGCAGAATTATCTGATGATAATCAGTTTCAACCTGATGCGCATTATATTTTAGGATTAGCCTATCTCAATCTTAAGGAATACACAGAAGCAATTAAGATTTTCAAAAAGATAAAAAAATATTATTCGGCCAACGAATCACTTGTTCAAGACTCTGAAATTAATATCGCTCGCTGTCTTTACGAAATGGGATCTGTTAAAGACGCGCTTAAAGAATTCAAAATTATTATTTACAAATATCCCGAAACAAAAACAGCGCTGCAGGCGACATCATGGCTAGCTGAATATTATCTCCAGGAAGGAGATCAGGACAAATCGATCGCTTATTATAGCGACATTATCAAGAATTTTCCTGGCAATGAGAAAATCGGAGAAGCTCTCCTAGGTCTTAGCCAATCATATTATGCAAAAGGAGAATTCGATGAAGCTCTTAATCAATTAAAATCAATTGATAATTCTTTTGACGAGAAAATTTATGGAAAATCTCGCCTTTTAATTGCTGAAATATTTGCGAAGCAAATTGATACGGATACCGCAATCCAAACATATCAGGATATTATCAAGAATTCTCCTGAATTTGCCCGTGATGCCTATGTTAAAATTGCTGAAATTTCTAAGCAAAAAAGGCGTTACGCTCAATCGCTAGAAGCCTATCAAAAAGCCCTTGATTCACCTGATGGTTTAAATCAAACAGAAAAAAGCGAAATTCAATTTCTAATAGGAGACGTCTACGAATCGCTTAATCAACCTAATAACGCAATTGATGCTTACTTGAAAATACCTTATCTTTATCCGAAAAAAACAAAATGGGTTATCAAATCTTACCTTCGCGTTGCTCGACTTTTTGAAGACAAAGAAGACTGGGATAATGCAGTGTCGATTTATCAAAAAGTCATCGCTTATGAGGTCGATGAGCGCACCTTTGCGCAAGAAAGACTTGACTGGATTAAGACAAACATTTCACTCACTAATCATTGACGAAAGGGGAAATATTTATGGGAATTTGGAAAATTAACGCTTGGGAGCTTATTGTGGCTGGTGGCCCGATCATGATTCCAATTATTCTATGTTCGTTCTTTGCGCTTGCCATTACGATTGAGAAATTCATTTACTTTTCAATGATCAAAACCAACCCGCAAGAGCTTCGAAAAGATATCTTTAACTTAATTAAAAATAATAAAATTAAAGATGCCGTTGCCTATTGCGAAGAAAGCCGATCACCGATCGCAAAAGTTTTAGAAGCGGGTATCTTAAAGTTCGGATCCTCAAAAGAGGAAATCAAAGAAGCCTTAACTGATGCAAGTCTTTTTGAAATTCCAAAACTCGAACGACGCCTGACCGCCCTAGCAACAATCGCGCATATCACTCCGCTTCTTGGTCTCCTAGGGACCGTAACGGGTATGGCCTCTAATTTTCACATGATTCAAATGCGGGCAACATCACTTAATCCTGTCACCCCTGGCGATTTAGCAGGAGGCATCTGGGAAGCGCTTTTAACAACCGTCGCAGGACTTATTGTCGCTATTCCAACTTTTGTTATCTACAATTATCTCGTTAGCAGAATCAATAAATTTGTCCTTGAGATGGAACGAAGCGCCACTGAGCTTGTTAACTATTTAACGCAAACATAAATAAAAGGGAAGGCTTCAAATTGCAATTTAAACGACACGCAAAATTCAGTCTCGGGTTTGAACAAATCAATATCGCACCTCTCGTTGACGTTATCTTTCAACTTCTTATATTCTTTATGTTGTCATCTTCTTTTGTTTTTCAATCAGGCATCAAAGTCAGACTTCCTAAGGCCATCACAAGCGAAGTCATTAAAGAAGAAAACCTAATCATCACCCTAACAAGTGAAAACGTTTTATATATAAATAGTCGCGTTAGCACAATGAAAGACTTAAAAGAAGAACTTGCAAAAAAAGAAAATAAAGAACGACTCATTTTAATTAAGGCGGACCGTCGATCATCCTTAGGCAGGGTTATTGACATCTGGGATCTTTGTCGCGAGCTTGGCATCGAGCGTGTCAACATTGCCACAAACCAAGAAAAATAAAAAAAGAAAGCGATTCATGAGCATCAAAAGAATTATTATTCGCGCTTTTTTGCTTTCCATTTTATTGCATCTTATTGTATTTAATTTCCTTAATTTTCGCTTTGATTCTAAAAAAGAACCTACCAAGACTTCGTTTGATTTTCTTGGATCCTTTTTAGGAAGACATGACATGGAATTCTCATCGACTTCTCACCCACTTTCAAAAACAAAAAGGACCTATCGAGAAAATATCGATTCCGACACATCTTCGAGCGACCCAGGTAGTCATATTTTTAAAGATGATCAAAAGCCAGAATTGATTACCTTGACTCAGTCTCATTCTAAGAAAACTCTGAAAACAGAAACCCTTAGCTCTATTGCTCAACAAGAGGTGGCCGAACCAATAGAAAATCTTGAAACTTCAGACATAACCAACCATATTCGCCTTAAATTACCAAACGATGATCACTATTGATTTTTCTATAGCCATTACATTTTTTTTAACACTCTGTTTACTCCTTGTTATTGGTGGATGGATCGGATATAATATAAAAGAAGGGCAGGACATAAAAAGATCAAAATATATTGCTCACTGTCCTTATTGTAGCTATCTTTTTTATGATTTCGAAGGCAAGAACCTCAGAACTTGTCCTCGTTGCAAAAGCTACATTGAGAAAACTGAAAATAACTATAGTTAGCAATCGAAGGAGAACGTAATGAATATTTCTAAAAATAAAAGCGGAATGACCCTCATTATAGCCACAGCTATCATTATGGCATTATCAATTTTAGCTGTCAGTGTTATCAGCCTTGCTGGTAGTCAAGCCTATCTAGGACAAGCACAAGTTGACAAGATTAAAGCTGAACAGCTTGCCAAAGGGGCTTTTTGGGTAAACTACATGAATCTTCTGACAAATCACGTTGGTTTTCAACTCCCGGTCACAACATTAGACGGAAAACCTTTTAAAATAACAATTACCACAGATGCGGGTACCGGGCTAGATGGAACCGATACCGTCGAAACAGAGGTTTCCTTCTAGCGCTCATCATTCCAGAATATTCTTATCCTTTCAAGACCATATACAAATCCTCTTTCATCATAAAAGTAAGTACAAGTAAGTTTAAATGGTTAAACATAGATAAACATAAATATTCCATTGACAAAGTAATCTAGTTATGCTCTAATGATAATTAGATAATCCCATATTGAAGTATCTAACAAAAGGGAAGTTAATTATGGATCATTTATTAGACGTTGATGAACTTGCAGCCTATCTTAAACTGAAAAAGCAAACAATTTACAACTGGCTTAATCAGCGAAAAATCTCCGGCATAAAAATCGGAGGCGTTTGGCGTTTTGATCGACGCGAAATCGATAAATGGCTACGATCTCAATCTCGCAAGGCAAAATAATCTATGGCACAACAAAAAAAACATATAGGCGTATTTTTCGGAATCGATTCTCTTTCTTTTGTTGAAACCAAGGGATCAGACATCATCTATTCTGAATCTTTTTCTCATACATTTTCGCCTCTTCAAACAAACAATGAAACAGAGCAAGCCCCTGAAAATATACGTCTAACGGCGGCAATTCAAAGAATCGTGCGAGAGCAAAAAATTCAAAATCCAAGCGTTAATCTTTCGCTTCCTGTCCGAAATATTCTTTTTCGCGCCTTTACTGTTCCTTTTATGAATACCTCTGAAATCGCCACGGCGGTTGAATTTGAAGCTCGAAAATATATTCCGTTTAAACTAGATGAACTTGTTTATGGATATCACCATATTCAAATCACGGAAAACGAAACCAAAAAAATACGCATTCTTTTTATTGCAATACGAAAAAATGTTCTGACTCAATACTGCAACATTTTCGAAGAAGGAAAAATTAAAATCGCATCCATCGAACCTTCATCGATAAGCCTTTTAAGAATTTTAAAATCCCAAAAACATCTTGAAAGTAATCAAAAAATAGCAATTATTCAAATTAATGATGGAGAAGGGGCTATCACCATCGCCGAACAGCAAATTCCTCAATTTATTCGCGATTTTAAATTACCAAATCCTAAAAAAGAAAAAACAATAGAAGAAACACAAGAAATCTTTGTCGCACTTTTTGATGAGATTAGAGTTTCTCTAGATTTCTATGCTCGTCAATTCAAAAAAAGAAGCCATGAGCATGATATTGACAAAATATTTATTTTCTCAAATCATTATCCACGAGAAATTGCTGAGCGGCTTAAAACTGATCTTAACGTCCCAACCGTTTTTTTTGATTCCAACAATGTTTTTGGTACAAACGAAAAACTTACGCTCAACACACTCAATGCTGTTGGAACAAGTTTTACAGAAGAATGTTCTTTGAACTTAAATCTTGATCTTGCTAAAGCTCGAAATTCCAATGGATCTTCAGCCGACTCTGATCTGGACAGTTTCTTTAACCAAACCCCCAATTATAAATTGACAGCAAAAATTGCCTTTGCCTGCGGTCTAATTGTTGGGCTTGCTTTTTTAGCTGCAAACGCACTCGGACTTCCTCAAAGCACAAAAATCAAAACCTTAACTGAAGAATCTAAGAAGTATGCCTTTATTAGCACAGCTGACCTGCAAACAAAAACAAGCAACTTTTCAAAGAAAATTAAAGTTTATGAATCCATACGATTTCACAGCGATGTTACAAAAATCCTAACATTCATCTCTGGCCAAACCCCTGATGGTGTATGGCTAAAAAATTTTAACATAGGATATCTTGACAGCGAAAATATCAAGGAAGACGAAGAACCGGAAATTGAGATTGTACTCGAAGGATACGCATACGCTAGTCAACTCAACAATCAAATTCATTTAATTGACGATTTCATTGCAAAATTAAAATCAGACAAAGATCTAAAAGATCAGCTAAAACATCTCGAACTTGAAACTGTCGGTAAAACTGAAAAAGAAGGTTTTCCTCTAACATACTTTAAAATTTTAATAAAGCTGGAAAACAAAACCAATGATAGATCTTAAAAAAATTATTCAAAATCTTCAAGAAATTGATTTGAACAAAATAGACCTTAATGTCGATCTTAAAACAATTGACATGCAATCTATTCAAAACAATCTGCTTAAACGCAAAGACATTTTAATCAATACCGTAATCATCCTCGCAACGCTCTTTGTTGTTAACGGAATTTTCAGTAATCAAAAAAAAGAATCAAGAAATATCAAAAATCAAATAAAAGAACTCGAAGAAAAATCGATTGTTATCAAAACCTATGAAGCTCGAGAAAAAAAGCTAAACGAATTCTTAGAAAAATCTCAAAAAGGTTACTTAGGGGCTACAGCCGTCATCAACGCTGTCTCAGAAATTGCACAAAGCCGTGACATCAAAATACTCTCTTTTGTGCCAGATAAATTAAAAACTTTTGATGATTACACAGAGCAAACCGTCAAATTTATTTTTTCTGGATCATTCGAAAATGCATTGCGATTTGTTCATAAAATCGAAACTTACGAAAATAATTTCCGCATTGATATGTGGCGCAAAGAAGATCCAACAAAAAACACTTTTGAACCTCAAGAAATTGACGACGACTTTATCTCATGGGAAATGATCATCACATCAATCAACCTAAAGCAAGACAAGGAATAAACATGAAACGAAAAACCATATTTTTTCTTTTTATTTTCCTTGCAGAACTAGCGATGCCCCACAGCTTCCTTCAAGCAAGCGAATTTTTTGAGCTTACCGTAGCTCAAACAAAAAATCCTTTTAAATCTTCGCTTCCGAAAATCGAAGAAATGGTTGAAAAAATACCAGAACCTACTAATATAAATATAGAGAAACCAGAACGCAAAGCACAACCAAGAGCCGTTGATTTAAAAGATGCTGAAAAAAAAGTAAAGCCTATTATCAAAGCTCCTGAACTTATTGTTTCTGGTCTTATTTGGAATACAAAATTGCCCCAAGCGATTATCAACCAAAACGTTGTCACAGTTGGGGATACGATAGAAAGCTCAAAAATTGTCAACATTCATAAAGATGGTGTTGATGTTTTATTCTCAGGAATAACATTTACAATAAAAATTGACCAAACTTTAACTCAATCAATTTAGCCTTAAAGCGAGGGGACATTGTTTCCATGACAATAAAAATATTCAAAACTGCATATCTTTTTATTTTTTCATTTACTCTGCTTTTGTTGATTAACACAAATAAGGCGTACGGTGAAATCTCTCGACTTGACCACTTTCTTCATTCAGAGTATTCTCAAAAAATTTCTATGGATTTTAAAGATGCCGACCTGCGAAGCGTGCTAAAGATTTTCTCCCAACAATCAGGGCTCAATTTTATTGCAGCGTCTAATATTGCTAATATGGCAATAACACTTTATTTTAACGATGTCCCTATAGAAGAAGCTTTAGGCCAAATTTTGTACGCCAACAACTTAATGTATGAGCTTCAGCCTGGAAGCGATATTTTTATTGTCAAGAAAATGGATAAGCCACCTCAAGAGCTTCTCACGCGTGTATTTCCTCTAAAAAACGCCACTGTTTCTAATTCAAAAATGGTCAAAAACCTTAAAGATCAAACCGAAGACTCTGAAGACACTAGTAGTAGCGATAGTTCCTCAAGCTCTAGTAGTGAAGGGGGAGGAGATGAAGACGAGGACGGAATTAAAGGAATACTTTTAGCGGTAAAAAGCATCTTAACAAAATCAGGAAGTGTCATACAAGATGCTCGAACAAACAGCCTATTGTCACAGATATCCCCAGTCAATTTCCTGTGATTGAAAAAACAATTGCCAAGCTTGATCTTCCTGTTCCTCAAATCCTAATTGAAATCGAAATGCTTGACATCTCCAAAACTACAGGCG
>JAQUUP010000027.1 GCA_028693815.1 Candidatus Omnitrophota bacterium | reverse complement strand
TCAGTCGGAAACTAATGGCAAGGATATTTAGGGAATCTTCGAAACAAAATTGAAAGGAGGTATCTGAAATGGGGATAATGTGGCGTTCCAAAAAGAAGGGTAAAAAACGAGAGAAATAAGGGATGGTCAATCCGGAAGGGGGTGAGAAACGATGGGGGATAAAGTTGCTAACAAGAAAAAGGCTAAAAAGAAAAAAAATAAATAAAAAATAGATTTATGACTATTTGCAATAAGGGAGGTGTTGCTTTATGAAAGTTGGTATTGTTGTTTTAAGTAATGACGCAGAGACCTGCTGGAATGCTATGCGGTACGGTAATTTTGCTTTAGGGCAAGGAGATTAAGTCAAAGTATTCTTTATGGGCAAAGGCGTTGAGCATGGGGAAATTTAATATTCTTGATCAAGCGAAAAAGCTCATACAAGTAGGCGGCAAGATTTATACCTACAGTTTAATGCGACGTTGACTAATATAAATATAGTAATTTTGAGAAAAAAATATAAAATATAAAATACAGAATAATCTGATTAACCTTAACTTACGACTACCAGAAAAGGCGACAGTCGTATATTAATTTTTGGACAAGCTAAGAAAGAAAGGTTGCTAAATGCCTGCATCAAGTATTGTTATCGCTCTAACCATATTCATTGCGCGCGTGTGCGACGTAGGGCTTGGAACAATTCGCCATGCGCTGATTATTCGTGGGCAAAAGCACTACGTCTTCATTATTGCCTTTTTTGAAGCGCTTATATGGGTTTATGCGGTATCTCGCGTCATGTCATCAATCCAAGATCCTCTCACTTCGTTTGCTTTTGCATTAGGTTTTGCGACAGGTACATTTGTTGGTATGACCATTGAAGGCATTTTAAAAATCGGCGAACAAGTTATCAGAATATTTTCCAAGTCTGGACAACTTGTTGCGCAAAAATTATGGGAAAAAGATTGCCGTGTGACTGTCTTTGATGGAAGCGGTCGTGATGGTAATGTCCAATTGCTCTTTGTACAGGCAAAGCGAAGAGACGTTTCACGCGCTATGAGTATCGCAAGAAATGCGGACCCAGACTGCTTCATCACATTGGACGATATTCGTTCTGTACATATGACTAAAGGTTCTTCCGAAGGCGGGACGGATTTGCTTTCTATACCTCCTCTTGTTACTACCGATAATAAGTAGAAACAATGAAGTTGAGGCTATAGTAACATGCGCGCCGGACCATTCTTCGGTCGTTCTCTGCATGGTAAATTCACCATGTTGCGGATATTACGAAAGCATTTTATTTCATCGATTTTGTTAACTACTGGCAGTATAATTTTGTATCTTAGTTTTTTCATGAAGTTGCACATTCATAAAATTAAAGTTTATAAGGAGAGTCTATTATGCGTAAGACAAAAATAGTTTGTACGGTTGGTCCGACAACAAACAATTTAGAAATATTGAAGCAACTTTTGCAAGCAGGTATGAATGTTGCTCGATTTAATTTTTCTCATGGAAATCATGCTCAACATAAAGAAATGATGGATATGATTAAAGAGGCTAGCCGTCAAACATCCATTCCAGTCGCACTTCTGATGGACACTAAAGGACCAGAAATCCGATCTGGTGCTATTAAAGGGGGCGGAATGATCGATCTTGAAAAAGAGGAAAAAATCATTCTCACAACAGACACAATTGAAGGAAATACAGATCGCCTCAGCATTTCTTATGAAAAACTTCCTTCAGAAGTTTCTATAGGCACACGGATTTTTATGGCTGATGGGCTTATCTGTCTGGAAGTTGAGAAGATTGATAAGAATGACATTCACTGTGTCATTATTAGCGGTGGAGAGATCGGTAGTTTTAAGAATGTAAATGTTATCGGGGTTAAAACATCTTTGCCAGCAGTAACTGGGCAAGATCTTGATGATATTAAGTTTGGCATTGCTCAAGGTGTTGATTTTATTGCGGCATCTTTTATTCGTAAGCCAACGGATATTAAAGAAATTCGTGCGGCCATTGATATTGCAGACAGTGATGTGGATATTATCGCTAAGATTGAAGATGACGAAGGGCTTCAAAATATTGACGAGATCATTCGTGTTTCAGATGGAGTTATGATCGCTCGAGGAGATTTAGGTGTTCAACTTCCTGCTGAAGAAATTCCGTTAGCACAGAAAACAATTATTCACAAATGTAATCAGCATAATAAACCCGTTATTACAGCTACTCAAATGCTTGAGTCTATGGTTAGAAATCCAATGCCGACACGGGCAGAGGTAACAGATGTGGCTAATGCCATTTTTGACGGAACAGATGCCATTATGCTTTCGGGTGAAACAGCAAATGGAGCCTACCCTATAAAAGCAACGGAAATGATGCATAAAATAGCTTTGCAAGTTGAAAATTCACGAAAGTTTTTTAATCATTTTCAAGAATATGGAATAGCTAACGGGCCAATCAATATTGCAGATACAGTTGCGCGTGCGTCATTTTTAGTTGCGCGAGATATTCATGCTGATGCTATTGTAGCACCGACATTACGAGGAAATACACCAAAGATGATCAGCAAGTATCGTCCAGAGCAGGATATTTTAGCCATGACACCTCATGAAGATGTTCGCCGCAAACTATTATTGTATTGGGGGGTAACTCCGATCATTACTGAGTATGCCACTGATGCAGACGAAATGCTTAAAAAGGTTTTTGAATCTGGTAAAAAGCAAGGACTGATCAAGCCTTTCGATCGACTGGTTAGTCTTTCAGGAATTCCGATGGACTCTCCGATTATGCTTAATAATATTCGTGTTCATATGGTTGCCGATGTTATTGGAAAAGGTCAACGTGGTTATGGAACAATATTCTCTGGTAAGATTGTAAAAGTATCTGACCTTAAGGAAGCGACTAGTCGCATTAAAGGAGACGGAACGGAAATACTTTTAACAAAATATATTGATATGTCTTTTGAACCAATCCTTAAAAAGGTAGGCGGTTATATTCTGGAAGAGTTTTCTTCCATGAGTTGGGATGATATTTACGTGATGAACCCTAATTTAGTTGCATTGGCTGGAACATTTAAGGCGATGTCTCATCTTAAAGATGGGCAAATTGTAACAATTGATGGACAGGAGAAAATAATTTATGATGGTAGTTGCCCCAACAAAAAGAAAATAGGCGCATAAACTCTCTGCGAGTAAAGAGAAGAAATCTTACAAAGTTCTAAGGCGCTTATGAGATAACTTTTAGCTGCAGAAGGTTTTTTGTGTATAATTTATTAATGATGAAAAATATTAAATTTGCTGAAGTTAAGAATGGTGAAATGATTAAAGAAGTGGTCTTGCTTGCAGATATTATTTGGCGAAAGCATTATATTCCTATTGTTGGACAGGATCAGGTTGATTACATGCTGGAAAAATTTCAGTCTGTAGAAGCGATTACAAGACAAATCCAGGATGATTATCATTATTATTTAATTGGCGATGATGCCAATTCGTATATTGGATATTTTTGTGTTCTTATCCAGGGCGATAAGCTGTTTTTAAATAAAATTTATCTAAAATTGCATGTTCGGGGTAAAGGTCTTGGCCGGGAAACGTTGAATTTTATTGAGGAAATTGCGAAAAGTAGCAATTGTTCGAGGG
The DNA here is from genome assembly GCA_028693815.1 of Candidatus Omnitrophota bacterium. Lineage (NCBI taxonomy): Bacteria > Pseudomonadati > Candidatus Omnitrophota > Candidatus Omnitrophota bacterium. The sequence goes on along the minus strand of JAQUUP010000027.1, from coordinate 19,155 downwards.
TTTGGTTAACAGTTAATAAAAATAATTTAGATTCGATAAAGGTTTATCAAAAATGTGGGTACACCATGATGGGTCCATATGTTCAGGATATAGGGCAAGGCTTTGTAATGGACGATTATGAATTGGAGAAGGTGTTATAGTTAGAGAGTTGGAATTTCTATAAAATAAGGATGTTTTTTATTAATTTTTAATAAACGTTTTAACAACAGGAGGAGACAAAATGGCGACGAAAGAAATTTATATTACTGATAATGATATGAAGAGATTGCGGGAATTGATAATGGTCGCAAGAGATTATGGTCAGGAAGATGAGAAGGATTTAAAGGAATTGGAAGACGAATTAGATACGGCTAAAATAGTGAAATTTAAAGATATTCCAAAAGATGTTATTACAATGAACTCTGAGATCCATTTGCTTGATGTTGTTGCTGAGGAAGAAGTTGTTTATAAATTAGTATTTCCCAATCAGGCGAACGCTAACGAAGGCAAAGTGTCAATTATGGCTCCGATTGGAACAGCATTGCTCGGATATAGCGTTGGAGATGTCATTGAATGGAAAGTTCCTGGTGGGATTACTAGACTAAAGGTAGAAAAAATATTATATCAACCTGAAGCTTCCGAGGATTACCATTTGTAAAAGGAATGAAACTGCAAAAAAGTTGTAGGCAAGCATAAAGATGCCACAAATATTGGTAATTCTGCAGTTGTGGTGGCACTTATGGGAAGGTTTTCAGCCGGAGGAGATGTCGGCGCGCAGAAAGGTTTGATACTTGGTTTTGGCGTTGGCGCAGTCATTCTGTTTGACATGAAAGAATTCAAGCTGCCCGTGTTGGAACTGAACTGATAATAAAATTGGATAAACCATTGTTTATACCAAAGAAATAGGAGGATTTGTATGCTTGACATAAAAGAAATATTTCCTGAAAAAGAGAATCTTCCAGAAAATATTAAAATAAAAAATAAAGTAAACCAAAGTGAATATCTCATTAATGGTGAGTTGAAATCGTGGGCTGGGCCTTTTCAAGAAGTTCTTTCTCCTGTGTGCTTATCAAGTGAGCAAGGGGTAGAGCAAAAGATTATTGGGGAATATCCTCTGTTGACCGAGAACGAAGCTTTGCTTGCATTAGATGCCGCAGTTAAGGCATATGATAACGGCCGAGGAGATTGGCCCACTTGTTCAATACAAGAACGGATAAAATGTTTGGAAGGTTTTGTAAATCGAATGAAGACTGTGCGAGAAGAGGTTGTGAAGCTCTTAATGTGGGAGATTGGAAAAAATCTTCTCGATTCTCAAAAAGAATTTGATAGGACGGTGGATTACATTCGAGATACCATAACTGCATTAAAAGACATAGATAGGATATCGTCAAAATTTGTTGTTGAACAAGGAATTTTAGGACAAATACGGCGTGCTCCTTTAGGAGTTGTGCTCTGTATGGGGCCGTTCAATTATCCTTTAAATGAAACATTCACAACTCTAATTCCAGCTCTAATAATGGGTAACACGGTAATTTTTAAACCACCAAAACTTGGAGTCCTTTTACATCAACCATTATTGAAGGCGTTTCAAGAATCATTTCCCAAAGGTGCGGTAAATACAGTTTATGGTGACGGACAAAAAGTCATTGGACCCTTAATGGCATCAGGTAAGATTAGCGCTCTCGCTTTTATTGGATCAAGCAAAGTCGCAAATATTCTTCAAAAACAGCATCCAAAACCTCATAGATGTAGATTTGTTTTGGGATTAGAAGCGAAAAATGCGTCAATTGTTCTTAAAGATGCGGATATTGATTTAGCCATAAAAGAGCATGTGCTTGGTACGCTGTCATATAATGGTCAGCGCTGTACAGCATTGAAAATGCTTTTTGTTCATTCCAACATAGTTGATTCTTTCCTTGAGAAGTTTGCGGAAGCGATAGAAAAACTAAAGTGCGGCATGCCATGGGAGGAAGGTGTCCAGATAACGCCGTTGCCTGAACCCAATAAAACTGATTATCTGCACGCCTTAGTTGAAGATGCAAAAACGAATGGGGCAAGAATTGTGAATAATCATGGCGGAGAATTTAATAAAACATTTTATTATCCTACATTGCTTTATCCCGTGAATTTGAAAATGAGAATATATACAGAAGAACAATTCGGCCCGGTCATCCCTGTCGTACCATTTGATGATATCGAAACACCAATTCAATATATTATTGACTCCAATTACGGTCAGCAAGTTAGTGTATTCGGAAACGATTCAGATGTTATTGCAGATTTGATAGATCCTTTGGTTAATCAGGTTTGCCGGGTAAACATTAACAGTCAGTGCCAAAGAGGACCAGACACTTTTCCTTTTACAGGAAGAAAAGATTCTGCTGAAGGGACGCTTTCTGTTTCAGATGCGCTAAAAGTTTTTTCAATTAGGTCTTTAGTTGCAACAAAAGAGACAGATTCAAATAAAGAAATCATTGACCAAATTGTAAAGAATAGGAAATCTAATTTTTTATCTACGGACTTTATTTTGTAAGAAAAAACATTATATCAACCCGAAGCGGAAGGGGATTACCATTTGTGATAGGGTAAAATCATGAATCTTGATAGTATCATATTCGAGTTGACTGTGATCATTGCTGGCGCCGCCTTGCTCGGCACGCTATTTCTCTATGCAAAGCAGCCAATTATCATTGCCTATATCGCAATCGGCATTGTAGTTGGGCCAAGCGGATTTGCCTTGATTCGTAGGACTGATCATATCGAACAAATATCTCATTTCGGAGTCATACTTCTGCTTTTTCTTCTTGGCCTGAACCTACAACCAGCAAAGTTGGTCAGACTTTTTCGGAAAACTTCGCTTCTCACATTTGGCACATCATTGTTGTTTGGTGCTGTGTCCTTTCTTTTTGCCTTGCTACTCAGGTTTGATGTACACAGTTCCTTGATTTTCGGTGCAGCCATGATGTTCTCAAGCACGGTTGTCGGGCTGAAGCTGATTCCCACTACTACGCTCCATCACAAAAGGATGGGTGGTGTAATGACCAGCGTCCTTCTTATTTAGGATATGTTAGCCATTCTTGTTATCTTATTCATCACTGGAGAACAGAGTGATCATGTTTTGGTAACTTTCGCGATGCTCACAGGGAAATTCACGCTTCTTTGTTTGTTATCTTTTTTTGGTGTACGGTTCGTGATGATACCGTTACTTACGAAGTTTGATGTAGTCCAGGAGTATACTTTTCTTGCGACACTGGCTTGGTGTTTACTCATGGCAGAAACCGCTCACTTCTTCGGCCTTTCTTACGAGATGGGCGCTTTCGTTGCCGGGATCTCGATTGCTTCCTGCAAGGTCGCACTCGTCATTGCCGAACGTCTGAAGCCGCTGCGCGAGTTTTTCTTGATCCTTTTCTTCTTTGCTATAGGGTCAAAACTGGATTTATTTCTAGAACCCCGGCTTCTTTTGGCCGCAATCATTTTTGGTGCGATTCTAGTACCCTTGAAAGCCTTTTTCTTTCGCTTCGCATTTCGAAAAACAGGTGAAACACCTGAGTTGTCTCAACAACTGTCAATACGTTTGGCTCAGTCAAGCGAGTTTTCCCTTCTTGTCGCTTTTTCAGCCTTATCGATGGGCGTACTGTCAGAAAAAGGAGCCATGGTAATTCAGGTTACCACGATTGTAACGTTCATTATATCGACCTATGGGTTGTCTTGAAGTGCCCGACTCCGATCTCAAAAAGTCCTGAGCTTCGTCAAGATTAATGCAGAGTATGTGGAATTATGGTAGCCTAGATTAAATATGTTCTTTTGGTATCAATGAATAGATGGTTTCTTTCATTCGATTTTTGGTTTTAAACTGAGAGGTTTTGTAAAGGGTTTGCAGGCTGAATATACATTGGACCCGGTTTTTTTAGCATTCATGGAGTATGAAGAATAAAGGAGGTAGCAATGTCTAATAAGATTATCTATATTACTGATAACGACATGAAGAGATTGCGGGAATTGATAATGGTCGCAAGAGATTATGGTCCAGAAGATGAGAAGGTTTTAAAGGAATTGGAAAACGAGTTAGATAAGGCTAAAATAGTGAAATTTAAAGATATTCCCAAAGATGTTATTACGATGAATTCTGTGATTTATTTACTTGATGTTGCTGAGGGAGAAGTAGCTGTTTATAAATTAGTATTTCCTAACCAGGCAGATGCTAGCGAAGACAGAGTGTCAATTTTGGCTCCGCTTGGAACGGCATTGCTTGGGTATAGTGTAGGAGACATTATTGAGTGGAAGGTTCCCGCAGGCATTGCGAAATGGAAAGTTGAAAAGGTACTATATCAACCTGAAGCGGCAGGAGATTACCATTTGTGAAAGAAGTGAAAACTATAAGAAAAGAGGAGAACAAAAAGGTTGGCATTGTGATTGCTACTAACGATTGCGAAACTTGTTGGGTGGCGATACGTTATGCCGCTTTTCATCTTATGGATCAAAAAGATGTTAAAATTTATTTTGCAGATTCAGGAGTAAAATATAAAGATATATACGATGAAATATACGATGTTGTGAAATTGGTAGAATATTTTACTCAAGCGGGTAATCGAATATAATAATAAGGTAAAAAGATAAATGAGCATTTTAAAAAGAATTGTGATTTAAATTGATTTTAGAGAAGATATTTATCAATTCAACTTAAAGGAAAAATGCCAAAAATAAAAAATATAATCGAAGAAGCGCAATATATGCTTGAAAACAAGCTTGATTACAGACTCATTAAGATATTTTCTAAGGAATGGGAAGGAACTCATGAGGAGCGAAAACGCTTGGATGATATTCAAAAAAAATCAAAAGATGATTTGTATATTGAAATTATCTACATTTTAACTCACAAAATTATAAAAGATGTTAAAGAAGCAAAAAATATGTATCAAGAAATTATCGTGCATAAAGACAATATTTCTAAAAAATTAAAACGGGCTGTGGGCATAGAGGTAGCCGCACTGGATTATATGAAAAATATTCGATCAGTTTTATATGATCCTGTAATTATTGACAATGACAAATTATTAAAACTTGCAACTAAAGCTATTATTGATGAAGAAACGACTCTGTACGATTGTGTAACATTGCATTCAAATCTAGAGGCTGAAATTGATAGATCAAAAAGATATGGTCACCCTTTGTCAATTTTATTTTGTGATATGGATGATTTTACTAAAATTAATGATATTTATGGCCATGAATCTGGGGATGAGACCTTAAGGGAAGTTTCGCGTTCTATTCAGGAAATATTAAGAACAACTGATCGTGCTTTTAGATATGGGGGTGAAGAGTTTGTATGTATTTTGCCTGAAACAGATTTAAAAGCTGCCGGAATTCTTGCAAGACGGTTAAGAAAGAAAATCCAAGAAATGAAACTTTATCAAATCAACTCGAAGAGCACATTTAATGTTACCATTAGTATTGGAGTTGCAGAATTTGGTAAAAACAGAGTTTATGATAAGATTTCTTTAATTCATGCTGCTGATCAAGCGATGTATCAAGCTAAGGCTAACGGAAAAAATCAGGTCTGCTTATATGGTATGGATATTAGAAATCAAAAAAAGAAAAATAAAAATTCTACTCGAAGAACTAAACGAATAGTTATTAATGGAAATACTATTTCAAAAGGCCTTGCCATTGGAGAAGCATTTATTTACAGAGATGTTTTAAGTCGTGATCTTATTTCATATGTTTTAAAAGAAACAGAGATAAAAGAAGAATTCAATCGTATAGAAAAATCCTTGGAACAAGTTCTATTAGAATTACAAAAAACAAAAGAAATCGTAGCGACAACAGTTGCTAAACAACATGCCGACATTTTTGAAGCGCATAAAATGATTTTAAAAGACGAGAGAATCCTGAAAGACCTAGAGAAAGAGATGAACCGGGAAATGGTTAACGCAGAACAGGTTGTTAAAAATGTATTTCAACATTGGTCGAATAGATTCAGGGCGTCAGATGATGAAATGATTCAATCAAAAGCTGATGATATGGATGATTTAGGGCGAAGAATTTTGCGTGAACTATTAGGCTATGATAAAAATGTATTAGAAAAGCTTCCACCTAATAGTATTATTGTCGCTAAAAGATTGCTCCCGTCAGACACGGTGCATTTAAGTAGTAAGAACATTAAAGGTGTTGTTACTGAGGAAGGTGGTTATAACTCCCACAGTGCTATTATTGCTAGAGCTCTTGGTGTTCCGGCTGTCTGTCAATTAGATAAATCAATTTCAAATATTAAAAAAGGGGCGATTCTCCTTCTTTATGGAGAGAATGGAAAAGTTGTTGTCAACCCAACGGTCAAAGAAAAGGAAAGATTTAGAACCAAGTTAAAAACAGCACAAGTAAAAAACAATATCATATTAACTAAAACAAGAGAAGCGGCAATAACAATTGATGGAACAAAAATCTTAATATATGCAAATGCTTCAAATGAAGAAGATTTTAAGAAAGCAAAAAAGATGGGATGTGATGGGATTGGTCTTTTTAGAGTAGAAAGTCTGTATTTAGAACATAAAACAGCTCCGGAAAAAGATTATCTTATTAATCGATTCAAAAATATTTTAAAGTGTCTACCAAATAAAGAAATTATTATTCGTCTTTTAGATGTAGGTGGCGATAAAAGGCTTCCTTATCTTAATGTAGAAAAAGAACGCAATCCTTTCTTAGGATTAAGAGGCATACGGTTATTGCTTACCCACAGAAAACTATTGGAGACGCAGATTGAAGTTATTTTGGATTTATATAAAAATTTTGATGTTAGCATACTAATTCCTATGGTTACTTTGCCTGATGAAATTATTATGGTTAAAGATATAATTACAAAATTACAGAAATCATTTAAAACTGAAAAAAGAAATATTAAGATTGGATCAATGATCGAAACGCCTGCTGCAGTAACACATATTAACAAAATTGTGGAACTATCGGATTTTTTAAGTATAGGGACTAATGATTTGATCCAATATACAATGGCAGCTGGTAGAGAGAAGATGAACGCAAGTGAGTATTATGATCAAGGTGCAAAAACAGTAATGATGATGATTGAGCGTGTGATTATTCAAGCTAATAAAGGAGATATAGGCTGTGGTGTTTGTGGTGAAATTGCGGGAGATACAAAGCATATTAAAGGATTATTATCTGTAGGGGTAAGAAATTTAAGTGTAGCTCCTAGTCTTATACCATTTGTAAAAAATGAAATTAGAAAAATTAATTTAAAATGAGATTTAAATTATACGTTTAGCAAAACATTTCCTAAAATAAAAATGTAATTGAGATAAATATTTATGAAAAGTTTGAAAGAAGTAATAAGTTTTAGGAGACAGGTTGAATATGTTTTTATTGCCACTTCTGGTAAAGACTGCATCCTGCAAGAGTTAAAACGGCTATAATGAGATAGAATTTTTGGGGGTTATTACTGATTCCTTATAACGGAGAGCTTTTATATGATTTATATCCTGGACATTTTCGGCACATTGGCGTTTGCCATCTCCGGTGCTTTTCGCGCAGTGAAACATGAACTGGATCTGTTAGGAGTGTTGACGCTTGCTACGGTTACCGGCATTGCTGGTGGCATCATTCGGGACACTATCCTTGGCGCAACGCCGCCAGTGTCTCTGCTTGATTATTGGTATGTCCTGATTTGCTTAGCAGGAGGGGGTGTCGTTTTCATTGCGGCCCCCAAAATAGCTACTAAGTGGGACTACGTAATGATTGCCGATGCAATAGGACTAAGTGTATTTACGGCAATTGGCGCAAGCAAAGCAGAATCATACAACGCAGTACCTCTCACCGTTATACTTATGGCTATGATAACGTCTTGCGGCGGTGGAGTCATTCGTGATTTACTTGTAACGGAAATACCCTCAATATTGAAAAGGGACTTCTATGCGTCAGCAGCGTTGTGTGGTGGAGTTTTATTTGTGCTGCTAGGCTATATTGACATGAACAACAGCGTTCGTATTGCCTGCACTATTGGTTTTACATTTATAATGCGAGTTTTGGCCATGAGATACTGTTTATCACTACCCAAGGTCAAACCTCTGAATGCATCTGTCTCCCAGATTGTGAGGATGAGAAAGAAGGCGTTATAATTGCCACCCATGATCCTGAAACGTGATGGGCAATATATTACATTCAATATTTATTATGAAGATATCTGTTGCAAAAAATTCTGACGAAGTCTTTAACAATGTGCAGTTATATATTTCACATTTATTCCGTATTGCATTAATTATTGCTATGTGTTTGGACGTTTATTTTGGGCGATGGATGCTTTTGTTTTTAAATTGCATTGCTTTATTTCTTATGTTTCTTCCTGCAATAATCGAGCATAACTATAAAATTACGTTGCCAATTGAGTTGGAACTTTTATTTGTATTCTTTATATTTGGATCAATGTTTCTTGGTGAAACGTTCGATTATTATCATAAATTCTGGTGGTGGGATGTTATGTTACATTGTATTTCAGGATTAATTTTAGGGTATATTGGATTTATTATTCTATACGTCTTTTATTCTGAAAAACTTATTAAAGCAAGGCCATTTCTTCTTGTTATGTTTTCATTTAGTTTCGCTGTTGCCTTGGGTACAATTTGGGAAATATTTGAATTTTTTATGGATAACACCTTTGGTTTTAATATGCAAAAGAGTGGTTTGGTTGATACGATGTGGGATCTTATTATTGATTGCTTAGGCGCATTCGTAGTATCGCTTTTTGGCTACATATACCTTAAATATCATAAAGGTTGGTTTTTAAAAGACTTAATATTAAAGTTTGTGAGAAACAATCCAAATATGTTTGTGTATAAACAACAAAGCAATTAAAAGGGTTGGGGAGTTAATAATGAAAATTACATTTTTAGGTGCCGCAGAAAACGTCACTGGTTCTAAATTTTATATTGAACATGGCAAATCAAGAATACTAATTGATTGCGGATTATATCAGGAGCGCGATCTTCGAGATCGTAATTGGGAAAAATTTCCCATTAATCCTTCGAGTATTCAAGCTATGATCTTGACACATGCGCATCTTGATCATTGCGGGTATATACCTAAACTGGTAAAAGATGGATTTCGTGGAAAAATCTATTGTACAGCGCCGACAGTTGAGATTGCTAAAATTTCTTTACTTGATTCTGCCAAATTGCAAGAGGCAGATGCGCAATATAAACGTAAGCGACATAAAAAGGAAGGCCGAAAAGGAGCGCATCCGGAAGTTGCACTTTATGATATTGATGATGTAAGGAAAGTATTTCCGCTCTTTAGAAAAGTTTCATACAGGAATAAAATTAAAATATCTTCTGATATTACCGCAACCTTTTATGATGCTGGTCATATATTAGGTTCCGCCATGATTGAGCTGAAAGTAAATGAACAAGGCAAGGAAAAAACTTATGTGTTTTCAGGTGATATTGGTCGATGGGACAGGCCTATTCTTGATAATCCACATATATTTGAAAAAGCAGACTGTGTTGTTATGGAGGCAACTTATGGTAATCGGGTCCATGAAGAAGAGGTCCCGTCTCTTGAGAAATTATCAGATATCATTAATCAAACAAATGAAAGAGGTGGAAATATAATCATACCTTCTTTTGCCATAAATCGAACACAGGAGGTGTTGTATTATTTAGGTCAATTGGTAGATGCAAATAAGATTCCACATTTAATGACATTTGTAGATAGCCCAATGGCAATAGACGTAACTGAAGTATATAACATGTATCCAGATGATTTTGATGATGAAGCAAAGCAAATTTTGGAACATGAAAAGAGTTTGTTTCATTTCCCTTTGCTTAAAATGACAAAATCATCAGAGGAATCCAAAGCGATTAATCATATTAAAGGTTCCGCAATAATTATCGCTGGTTCAGGAATGTGCACAGGCGGCAGAATTAAACATCATTTAGTGAGTAATATATCCCGAACTAGTAGTACAATTTTGTTTGTAGGTTATCAGGCTGTTGGAACATTAGGAAGAATTATTCTTGAGAAACCAGAATATGTGCGAATTTTAGGACATACTCATCCGATTCGTGCAAGGATTGAGAAAATTAATGGTTTCTCAGCACATGCAGATAAAAATGAATTATTAAAGTGGGTTTCAGGCATTAAGAACACTCCGGAAAAAATATTTATTGTTCATTCTGAAAAAGAAACAGCTCGTGAATTTGCATCTACATTAAAAGAGAAAATGAAGAGTGAGATTCTTGTTCCGCAGCACCTACAGGAGTTTCAAGTTTAAGATTAATTATATCTTGCAAGTTTAATAATATAAGAATTTTCAGAAAGATGAATTTAAGAATGAGCACCTTTTTTATTAGGGTAGTTATGTGAAATGTGCCCCTTTATGCTGTGTTTGAAAAAATTTATTAGATAATAATATTCTAAAGGAATCAAATGTCATTAGATCACGTTATCCCATTATTGTTAGGCACAATTTTTGCGTTATTGCCCATAGCAAATCCAGTCAGTACAGCTGCTTTCTTTTTAGGTATTACCAAAGGAGATTCCGCAAAAAAACGCAATCAGCAAGCAACAATGGGTTGTATATATATGTTTTGGATCTTAGTCGCGTTTCTGATTGCAGGTTCTTTAATTATGGAATTCTTCGGCATATCGATTCCAGGGCTGAGGATTGCTGGTGGGCTTATGGTTTGCAACGTGGGTGTAAATATGCTGAACCCCAAGGATGATGGTATGAAGGAAGAATCAAAGCAAGAATGTCGCAAAAAATCGGATATTTCATTTACCCCTTTAGCTATGCCGAGCTTAAGCGGGCCTGGTGCTATCGCTGTGACCATTGGCCTCGCTGCCGAGATCGACCATGTTTTTGATTATGTTATTATTATTGTCGGCATTCTAATTGTCACCATGATCTGTTACGCAGTCTTACGGGCTTCATCGATGGTGGTTAAATTCTTTGGAGTAGCTGGAGTGGATGCCTTAAGCAGGATTATGGGGTTTTTACTTCTATGTGTTGGAGTCCAATTTATTCTTAACGGAATCATCGGTGTCGTTACTGATCCAGAGATAATGCAAAACATCATTTCTGCTATAAAATCGGAATAAGAGAACAAGAACGGACCAGTCCACTCTTAAGGGGCGGAAAGCATTATAAAGATTCTCCAGTTAATCGCTTTTATTATTTGATCTATCAGAGGTAGGAGGTTTAAAATGAGCAATAAAAAAATATTTTTTTATGATGCCAAACCCTATGATCAGAAAGTATTTGATGAGATCAACAAAAAGTATCATTTTGAGATTCAATACTTTAATGGTCATTTAAATTCTAATACGGCTCGATTGAGTCAGGGGCATGATGTTGTTTGTGCGTTCGTAAATGATACTGTTGATAAAAAGACTATAAATGTCCTTAAGGATTGTCAGGTAGAATTAATTGCATTACGAAGTGCTGGATATAACAATGTTGACCTCAAGGCTGCTTACGAGACTATCCATGTTGTTCGTGTTCCTGCATATTCCCCTTACGCTGTGGCAGAACATGCGGTTGCATTGATGCTTAGCTTAAACCGTAAAATTCATCGGGCTTATTATCGGACACGGGATGGAAATTTCTCCATCAATGGATTTCTCGGTTTTGACATGCATGGGAAAACCTTAGGTGTCCTAGGAACAGGAAAAATAGGCAAATGTCTTATTGATATTGCTTCGGGATTTGGCATGAAGGTTATCGCTTACGATAAGTACAGAGATGAAGAATATTCAAAAGAAAAGGGGTTTAAATATGGCACCCTTGAAGAACTATACAAAGAATCTGATATTATTTCTTTGCATTGTCCTTTGTCAAAGGCGACGTATCATATGATTGATGAAGAGAGCATAAAACAAATGAAGAGTGGAGTTATGATCATCAATACAGGAAGAGGCAAGCTTATCAAGACAGATGCCCTCATAGAGGGCTTAAAGAATGGCTCAGTCGGATCTGCCGGACTTGATGTTTATGAGGAAGAAAGCGAATATTTCTTCGAAGATTTTTCTAACTCGATGATTGGTGATGATATGCTGGCGAGACTTTTAACATTCCCGAATGTTCTGGTCACATCTCATCAGGGATTTTTCACGAAAGAAGCGCTGGCGAATATTGCCAGCACCACATTGGAGAATATTAAGGAATATTTCGATGATGGTTTTCTTAAGAATGAGGTTTGTTATCGATGTGATAACGAGTGTAAAAAGAAACAAGGAAAACGTTGTTTTTAGTGGGCTATGGGCGTATATGATAAATGTTTGAAATTTATTGAAAAAGAATTTTTAAATATCCTGCTATTTCACTTGAAGAAGAAAGAAAGCTTATCGATAAAGCGCAGAAAGGTTTTAAGGAAGAAACAGAAGCGCTTATTCTTCGGCACATTAGTTTCGTTATTTTTCGTATTTATAAAAAAGCTTTTCCTTCCTATATCCGCCGTTTCGGCGAAGATATCTTTTCTGAAGCGGTTTTTATTCTTTACGACAAGATTCAAACTTATGATCTTTATTATACAGACAAGTGTGGTGCTCTGAGACCAGTTAGGTTTGCTTCCTATGTTTGGAAGAGGATTGATGGGTTTATTCTTGATTCGTTAAGGGCAGAAATAGAGAGGGAAAAGAATTCTATATCGCCCAATTGGGAAAGATATGATGGTGAAAATGACAATGTCCACCCTAAGTGGCTTGGACATCGCTAATTGATTATATATCAAATAGTTATGTATTTTTCGGGTTGAAAATAGTGGACAAAACGGACATTTTTTCCTCTAACTTTATCTCTAAACCGACGATATAATCGATAATTTGATCTTTTCCTGTATAATAAAGCGCAGCTGATAGTGAGATACATTTAAGACTTAGACACCCCCGGGGAGCCAGTTTAATCTCTCTAAATTTAATTAGAGAGATACCAATAGCCCTGAGTAGCTAAACTATTCAGGGCTATTTTCATGTCTTGTCGTTTCAAAGGGTTAGGGTAGATATTTTTGCATTGTTGTCGTAAGAAGAGCGGAACGCGCATCAAATCAATTCTTTTTTCTAAAACCAGTCTAATAAATCTCATCAATCTATCTCTTTATCTCTGAATCGCGCTTTAGTTAATGCTTTCTAGTTAATGGCATTATCGTCGATATTTTGATTAATCTGAGCAATATTTTGGGCATTAACTAGGAATTTGGGTAAGCGTAAACAGAGATACTAGGAGAGTAATGCGCGCCACAGCTGGCCCTGTTTCTGCCAATCTGGTTCGCTGATAATACTGCGTATTTTGTATTCGGGGATTTCTGCAATGCGCTTATTTGGTGAGAAAATAATTTCTTCTTGAATAGCCGGAGACAAGAGGAGCATATTCAGGGTTTGATCTAATCTAACCGGGATTACGTTAAGCCATTCAGCCGCTTGTTTTATGCTTGGTATTTTGTCCTCATCTATAAGCCTCTGTATCTGATAGGCAAGAATCAAACTTCTTCTAATCTTTGGTTCTTTTTCGATTTCCGTTTCTTTGTGCCATTTACTCAATGTGCGCACCTTTTTTAGATCAACGTCAAATTCAAGCTTAATATCGCTACCGTTTAGATTGATTCCAAGCTTCTTTGCTTCAGATGAATAGTAGATTTTCTTAACAAGAACGCGCAGGATTCTTCGCTTTTCCTCTGGATAGAGCGTATCCCAGATAGGGGACAGAAGAGCTTCAGCTTCTTGAGAGCGTTCTTTAAATTTTTTTGTGTCTGACAAGATTCTCTTTAAATACTCGACCGAAGCTTCCTCTATAGCCTGCGCGTTAAGCGATCGGTTTGGGCACGAATGGTAGCCACGCTTCTGGGCATTTGTGCAAACATAGTAACGATATTTTTGTGTTTGTTTTTTTATTGTTGATTTAAGAAAAATGAGGAGACATATGTAATGAATGAATGTTAGATTGGCTAATGTAAAATATTGCATTATGGCACGTTGGAAGAAATTAAGATTTTGTAAGAATTACGCCAAGTTGGTTTTTTAAAGAAAGCTATGCTATACTTTTACCATCTGCAGTTATAAATATTAATATTCTTAGTTTTAATTTGCCACGGAGAAAAGAAGGTTTTTCGATGTTTTCAATCAAGGTGCTTGAAAAGGGTATTTTTTTTATCCGCATTCCAAGAAGACATTGGGCGCGTTTTCGTGGATTTGTGTCCATTCTTATCATATTTGTTTTTCTTTTGTCTTCTGTTTTGCCTTCCTACGCTCAGAGCGTACTAAATCTTCCTGTTCCGGGCACCATGGTCAACCTAAGCCCTGCCTTTGTTCCTGTTTTGCTAAAGGGGATGACGATCGACTCTAAGAATCCTCTTTATTTTGATTTTATCGTTGATAGCGGAAATACAAAGTTTACGCAGGATCAGATCAAAGAAGAGTCGAGTCGACTTGTAAAATATTTTCTAGCCGCCATGACAGTTCCTCAGGATGACCTGTGGGTCAATTTATCTCCTTATGAAAAAGATAGGATTGTTCCTGATGCGCTCGGAAAGACTGAGCTTGGACAAGATATGTTGGCACAGGACTATATTTTAAAGCAACTCACAGCATCTTTAATTTATCCGGAAAAAGAGTTCGGCAAGGCATTTTGGGATAAAATTTATAAGAAAGCTTATGAGCAATTTGGTACAACCACGATTCCTGTTGATACTTTTAATAAGGTTTGGATTGTGCCCCAAGAGGCTACGGTCTATGAAAATGGCAATGCAGTTTACATTGTCAAAAGCCATCTTAAGGTAATGATGGAGGAAGATTATCTTGCGCTAGCGAATAGCGAACAACGGGTAGAGGATAGCAATGACAAAGACCTAAGCGCTAAACGCTCTACGCTAGCTTCAGATATCGTCCGTGAAATTATTCTTCCTGAAATAGAACGTGAGGTTAACGAAGGTAAGAATTTTGCTCCCATCAGGCAAATTTATCAATCTTTGATTTTGGCACAATGGTATAAAGAGACGATTAAAGAAAGCCTTTTGTCAAAAGTTTATATTGATCAAAATAAAATTAAAGGTGTGGATCTGCCGGACCCAACAATCAAAGACCAGATTTATTCCCGCTATGTAGAATCATTTAAGAAAGGTGTTTTTGATTTTATTAAAACAGAATACGATCAGCCAAGTCAGCGAGTCATCCCTAGAAAATATTTCTCCGGAGGAGAGAAATTTGGGAAGATTCCTTTAAGTCGTACGCAAGAGTTAGGCGCTTTGAGCTCTTCGCCTGCGGGGGATGATTATAAGTTGTCTTTGCGTATTGAGCCTCAGAAAGATGGCAGCAACAAGCCGATGGATGCAAGCTCTTCTAATGTGGATGCTCGCAAGAGTTATGGCAAATTAATAAAGCTTTTTAACAGCGATAAAGAGGCTCTTAATGAAAGGTTAGAAGGCCTTATTTTAGAATATAAAGAAATATTGAATAGAGAAATTACAAAAGAAAAGCTTTTAGAAGAAGAATTTATTAGGGTTACGGATGAAAATGGAACATATTTGAAAGATGCGAGTGGGAATGCTCAAATTACTACACGAGAGATAGCGCATGACAAAAAAATATTAGGTGACCCACAAAAAAAGTTATGGCATAGAATTGCATCAGTCTTAATGCTTGATCTACAAGGAAATGTTTTGGTTCAAGTTAGGTCGAAGACCAAAGACACTAAGCCTGGTGCTTATGATGTTTCGGCAGGTGGGCATATAGGCATAGATGATCCAGAAGCTGGAATGAAAAAAGAAATTGAAGAGGAAGTATTTAATGAAAAGCATGAAATTGATCCTACTAGATTAGTTCGGATTATGCCTAAAGGCCAGTACATAACAAGTAAAGATGGTGCAGAGAATGCAACATTTTTTATCTACATTATAACTGAAGAAGAGAAGAGAAAGATTATAAAGCAAGACAAAGAAGTCGATGCTTATGAATGGAAAGGTCTGGAGGTGATGCAGAAGCTATTAGGAAATTATAAATGGTACAGAGGATTGCCTAAAGAGATTAAATTATTGTGAAAAGCGAATCGTTAAATAGCAAAAGTTACTCAACTGATTTCGCAAAGACGCAAAAAACAGTATTAATTACAGGAGGCACAGGAGGAATCGGGGAGAAAATAGTCTTCGAGCTTGCTAAGTCAGGAATCAGTCACGTATTTTTTACATTTTTTAAGAATGAGGAAAAAGCAAAGCTTTTGTCTAAAAACATCAGCAGTAAATTTAAAGTTCATTGTCAGGGATTAAGATGTGATGTTTCTAATTTTGCCGATGTCAAGCTGGTGGTCGATGAAATATTTTCTCAAACAGGGCGCATCGATTTTCTCATTAACAATGCGGGTGTAATTAGAAATCAATTTATTATTTATATGACGGATGATGATTGGGATGCCGTCATTGATGTTAACCTTAAAGGATGTTTCAACTGTATAAAGGCTGTTGGCAGAAAGATGATGAAGAGTCGACAGGGAAAGATTGTAAATATTTCATCAACGGCTGCTCTTCTAGGAGCGTTTAAGGAAATCAATTATGCAGCTTCAAAGGCGGGGATTCTTGGGTTGACAAAAACAGCGGCTTTGGAGTTTGATCAATATGGTGTTAAAATTTTTACTCTTATTCCTGGCATGGTGGAAACAGATATGATCACGAGGCTATCTGAAACAGAGCGAAAGAAAATTCTTCAAAAAATCCCAATGAGAAGATTTTGCAAGCCTCAGGAAATAGCCAGCACTGTTTTATTTTTAATATCTGACAATATTCGTTTAAAAAATGGATTTCAACTTTCCATAGATGGAGGTTTAAGTTTAGATGATGAGTCCTTTCTATGATGTTGTGATTACCCGAATCAGTCAGTGCTCTATTTGTGGAGAATCGACAGATAGTTTTTGGGATACAATTTTGCTGAAAAAAGATTTCTCTGTGCAATTCAATGAGAGAACCGGGAGGTTTATGTACTTTGTTGATGGCGCGAAAGGTGTAAAAAATAAATATCAGCACTTTATAAAAACAGCGCTTACGCCACTTTTAAATCATTTTGATGAAGATAGAATAAATCTGATAGTTGGATCGAGTTTTGGCGACCATAGCGGAATTCTAGAAGGAGCTGATTCCTTATTTCCTTCTCGTAAAGCCATTGAGAAACTTCTTGATCGGAAACTAGCTTTTTACTGTAATATTTCGACTTCATGCACTTCGTCACTAAATGCTATTGGATATGGCTATCATTTGATTAAGACCGGACAATTACAACACGTTATTGTAGGAGGGTGTGAAGCGTTGGATGATTACATTATTAGCGGAATGGATGTGCTGCGTGTCCTTTCTAAGAAGAAAAGAAGCACTCCCTTTACTGCGTCACGAGACGGCACAACACTGGGGGAAGGTGCGGCTTTTGTAGTTTTGCAGAGAATGGATAATGCGGTTAGAGCTCACGAGGAAATACTAGCGGAAGTAAAAGGTTACGCTAACTCAAATGATGCTTATGATATAACAAGGCCTGATATGACGGGGTTGGGATTAATAACGACAATGAGAGAATGCTTGGGAGAAATTGATCCGCAAAATGTTAAATATGTTAATTCACATGGGACAGGAACTCTTTACAATGACATCATGGAAACGAATGCTCTTAAGGCTATCTTTTCGACCAATATTACTACCTCGACAATTAAGCCTGTTATCGGACACAGCTTAGGGGCCTGTGGAGCTTTTGAAACTTTGGCTTGTGTGCTGTGTTTGCAGAATCAGATTATTCCTCCCACGTGTTCTGATGGGGAAAGTGACGCTGCATGTGACTTAGATTATTGTTTTAAGAAGCCTCGCAAAGCAGCGGTCGATTATGTAATCAATAATTCTGTCGGTTTCTGGGGAACAAATGCATCATTATTGTTGAGAAAATTTAAATAATTCTTTTCTTTTTATATGGAAATACCTAACGTTTATATTGCCGCGATATTTACAACTGCAATTGCTCTAGCAGTAATAGGAGGGTTCATCGCCGCCCTTCTCAAGGGTAGAACCAAAACAGCTGTGTGGCTGGGCTTAATTTCTCTTCCCGAATTCGTAATCGTTTTTTATCTCATCAGAGTCCCGGTTGATAAACTTCTTCAGTTTATTTTTGCAGTGCCTGCCTCTGGCGGAGCAATCCCCTTTGCGTATTCTTTAATTTCTTTTTTTTATGCGCCTGTCACAGAAGAATTGATTAAAATATCCCCGTTTCTAATCCCATTTTTTAGGCAACAACTAAAAACAACAAATAAAATTGCTGTTGGTATGACAATAGGATTAGGTTTTGGTATCAGTGAGATGTGGACTATCGCTTTTTGGCTTTCCCATAATGCCTTAATCTCGAGATTGCACTGGCATCAATTAGGCGGATACATTGAAGAACGTTTTGTAGCATGTTTGTTGCATGGCATGTTTACGATCATAGCGATTCAAGGAATCAATAAAAAACTCCTTAAGTATGTTCTCTATACTATGGGTTTGCATGCATTGGTAAATTTACCAATATTTTTATTTGGGATAGGCGTTTTTCAAGCAGATAAAAATACAGCAGCCCATGTTTTATTTCTCTACCCAATACTTTCAGCGATAACCTTAGGTATTCTATTAGTTAAGAGGTATAAGTTTCTAAAATAATTATTAAACGGAAAATGTCCTAGGAATGATTCGGCGATTGAAACAATGAATGCGGTCATCAAAACCGTTGACAGAGCAACGGAGACAATAGAGAGAATTCCAAAAGTTTGTGAGGGAAATGCAAAGCAGCCTTAGAGTAAATTAGTTTATTGACTGGATAAGAATTTCTTGACCTGGTCGTGATTCCCGACCATTAAAGCAAAGCATTGTGATTTTTCACGCCTGATAATAAGGCGTAATTTTCCCTCAATACCGGCTTCATAGAAAGGTTTACGTAGTTGCTTGTAGAAGAAGCGTGGAGCGATTTTTTGAGCTTCGGCTAGGTTGCAATTAGAAGTGTAATAAGTTTCCAACGCCTTTAAGAGAATCCTGATAATTTCCTTTTGCTTGGCATCAAGGATTTTTAAGCTTCGATCAAAAGAGGAAAGAGTAAACAGATAAAGAGGCATAGAGTTTTTTATTTAATGTTGTTAATGTATGTTTTTGTGACCCTTTTGGCAGAACCTTTTTCTTTTTGATAGATCTTTTC
>JAQUUP010000026.1 GCA_028693815.1 Candidatus Omnitrophota bacterium | reverse complement strand
ACCCAGACCCCCAACAAAATCTTTTGTCACCGGTGCGTTCACAACACCTGCCCAACTCGGATTATCGGCTAATCCAGCTGGAAAACTATACCCAGGAGCTGAAGGCACAACAGAAACATTGTCTCCATGATTCACAGTAAAAGAATACGCTCCATTAGGAACATTAATTACAGACGATGTGCCATTGATTACTTTTGTTAATTGCGCTGAGGCAATATTGTTTCCATTAATATCTAAGATCGTTCCAACCACATCATACTGACCAAGAACTCCAACAAAATCTTTTGTCACCGGTGCGTTCACAACACCTGCCCAACTCGGATTATCGGCTAATCCAGCTGGAAAACTATACCCAGGAGCTGAAGGCACCACAGAAACATTATCGCCATGATTCACAGTAAACGAATAAGTCCCATTTGGAACATTGATCACAGATGATGTGCCATTGATTACTTTTGTCAATTGCGCTGAAGCGATATTGTTTCCATTAGTATCTAAGATCGTTCCGGCCACATCATACTGGCCAAGAACCCCAACAAAATCTTTTGTCACCGGTGCGTTCACAACACCTGCCCAACTCGGATTATCGGCTAATCCTGCTGGAAAACTATACCCAGGAGCTGAAGGCACAACAGAAACATTATCGCCATGATTCACAGTAAACGAATAAGTCCCATTTGGAACATTGATCACAGATGATGTGCCATTGATTACTTTTGTTAATTGCGCTGAGGCAATATTGTTTCCATTAATATCTAAGATCGTTCCGCTGACAGTATAGCCAGCAGGTCCTTCGGAAGTAAAAATATATGCTGATCCAGAATTCGATCCGTTGTCATCATCTCTCGGTGCACCCACAATAACCGTATCATTTGAAATGCCAACCGACCAACTAAAATAATCATTCTGCGCACCATCCGAGGCAAGAAGCTCTTTAGTTTCAGCCCAATTTAAACCTTCATCAAAAATATACGCAGCTCCACGATCTGATTCTGGATGAGAATGATAACGCGCGCCAACAATCGCAGCCCCATCAATTATAGATACAGATGAACCAAAAAAATCTTCACTAGCACCATCAGAGGCAAAAAGCTTATTAGCCTGCAACCAAACGCCAGCAGCATTTTTTGTGTAAACATACGCAGACCCAGATCCAGGTCCGTTGTCATCGTCAAGGTGCGCTCCAATGATCGCCTTGTCCCCCGATACAGAAACAGCAAAGCCAAAAGAATCACCCTCAGCGCCATCAGAAGCAATAAGCTTCTGGCTAAATGGCCATAAACCGCTGGCATTCTTCTTGAAAATATATGCTGATCCAGAATTCGATCCATTGTCATCGTCTCTATGAGCGCCAACAATAGCAATATCGCCGAATACGGAAACAGACGATCCAAAATAATCATTTTCAGCCCCATCATTAGCAAGGAGTTCATCAACTTGCGACCATGATGTCCCGCTCGCGTTTTCCTTAAAAATATATGCCGCGCCACAATCATCGCTTGTATCGTCATGTAAATAAGCTCCAACAACAGCTATATCACCGAAGACAGAAACAGCCGCACCAAATTCATCTCCGGCGGCACCATCGGAAGCAATAATTTTATTAATTTTAACCCATATGCCCGATGCATTCTTTTTAAAAATATACGCCGCCCCAGCGTTCATTCCGTTCTCATCATCCAACGGAGCTCCCACAGCAATAACATCTCCAGAAATCGCAACAGATTGACCAAAATAATCAATCGCGTTACTTTCTTTAATTTTCTGACTGTAAACCCATGTTCCAGCATTTTTTGTATAAATATAAACAGACCCAGAATTGTTGCCGTTATCATCATCGTAAGGGCTTCCCACCACAGCAGTATTTTCTGATATCGCAACCGCATAACCATAAGAATCTTGAGCCGCGCTATCAAAAGCAAGGAGCTTTTGTTCTTGACCCCAAGTAAAACTACCTAGCGGCGTTGAACCATCAGAGGAATCGCCTTGCATATCTTCAAAAAAAGAATCCGGAATTTTATTCAGAGATTGGCCTTGATCTTCTGAAGCAACCGTTTTCGCAGGTGCAGCATTGCGACTAAAACTCTTGAGGTTTGCTTTTGAAGCAGAAATCGCTTGGGTAGGAATAGTAAAATTAAGAAAAATAATTAATATAACAAATCTAGCAATAAATTTGTTTCTCAAGAAACCCGTGGCATAGTTCATTCTTTCTCCTTTTTTAAAGAAATTCTATTCTTCCATTTTGACCAAAGGCCCAATCAATGAAATAGGATTTGTTACTGGTGTAAAGTTAATAATCTGAGGCACAAGCCCCATCAAATTACGCATTTCACTTGTGATTAAACTATCTGGAAAATCAAATTCAAGTCCCGTGCCTTCAATTTGCATATCAATCTTATTGGAATCAAAGGCAATACCACCCTTAGTCAAGCTAGACGATGATTCGCTTTTTCCTTCACTTTTACCGACTCTTTTGGATCCCTTCACATTTTCTGCTTCCTCAGCCTCTATATCTTCAATATTCTGATCAATCATTAACTCCAAAATATTATCAACAGCCTTCTTTTTATTCATTTCTTTTTGCTGTTTTATTTTTTCCCTTTTAGCTTTTCTCTGTGCCCTTGATCCTTTTATCTTTCCGTTGCCCTTATTACTTCCAATTTCTCCAAGTACTTTTTGCGCCTGCTCTGTGCTTTCAAATGGAACATAATCAATCAACTCAAGTGAGCCTCCTTGGTTGTTGTACAGAGCAGCTCCATCGTTATTATAAAACACTTCCACCTTGCTTCCTGGGCTCGTTTTAATTTTACGCCCTTTTCCGTCTAAGGCCTTAATAAAAGAATCGAGATTAATCTTAGCTCCAATTTGCGTTATTTTTTCCTTATAAGAAACCATAATATCAGCTCCTCTAAGACTCACATTCAAGCTGCCTCCTGTGGCCCCAAACATTGGATCAAAAAACACAACTGCGCCAAGAAGAATCGCTTTTTCTTCAGATCCAAATTCTCGACTTATCTGCATCCCAAAATAAGGAGCAAAACCTTGATCCCCTTCCCAGTAATTCTCAACGCTCAAAGACCCTGTCCATTTTCCATCCTTGCTTCTTGCTTGAGCCCTAACAAGACCAAAGGCCTTAGCCTGCAATTCATTAAGATCAATTCGATAGGTATCTCTCCACTGAGGATTATTGATCAAAGCCGCAATCGCACAAACACGAATTTTTGGATCTACATTAGAAAATGCATTATCAACCGCAATTCGAATGCGCTCAATATTGTCGTAAAATGTTCCATCTTTAATTGTTGTATTAATAATATAATTAATATCCAAAACCATTTTTTTCCAAACAGACCCGCTAATGTTATAGCCTGCCAAAACTGGACCTAAAGCTAAAAAGGATTCTCCAGCCGCTTGATTAGCCAGCAGATCAATCAATCCATTAGATTGAACAGAGGCTGAAAAATTAAAATCCCCCGCTTCTGCTGTGCCTCCAACAATCGTATAAAAATCATGCTGATTAAGCCGCTGCGAAACAAACCCTTTAACCTTGCCTTGTCCAAAATTACGGATAAACATCCCTTGCGCCAACATATTCCCAAATCGCGTTGTTTCAGCCATTTCGCGTTCTTTTTTCTTAACATTATTTTCCCAATCGTTTTTTATGTCCTCTAATTTCTTCTTCCCCTCTGCTTGAAGCTCGGCTATAAATTCATCAAGACTGCCCTGAGCACCAGAAGCTTCGAGCGCTTCTTCGATTACTTTTACAACAGCTGGAATCCCAAATTCTGAATTAACTCCATTAAGCATATTATAGAGTCCATCTTTAATATCCTCGCTCCCCATAACATAATTGTTCCAAGCGCTAGGCACATTAAATTTCTCAATTAAATAAGGCAAAAAATCAACAGCAGCCTCTTGCTGCGCATAGTCATTTAGCATCTTTATCATGTCGTCAGGTAAATTATCAAGCATCCCTCCTAAATCAAGTTGCGAGGCATACGAAAAATCATCAACAGTAATCAAATCATTGCCAACGGCATATGTGCCATTTCCTGAAACATCAAAATTGATCATTCCATCCTGATCCATATTAAATTTTGCTCCTCCGTTACCTGTAACATAATTTAATGTGGAAACTTCTTGTCCTCCCTCATACCCTACAATAAAAGAAATACCATCGTTAGGAAAGAAAAGCTCCATGCCTCCAAATCCCTTAACCCCGTGGGTCGACCTAGCATAAGCATCAACACCACCCTGCATCTTAATCTTAAGATCCCCAGAAAACTCACCTTGCTCTAAAAGAGCATTAACCTCTGCCTCTGTATGAAGCTTGATATCCATTGTCGCCTGCCCAACACCATAGCCAGCAACTCCACCAAAAAAATTCAATGCAACGGGGATTCCCTTAATATTGCCGCTTGTCCACCCAAGCTGTGCACAAGTGCTTCGAAATCCACCAACCAATCCACCAAAAGCTGCCCTAAGATCAGCCTGTCCTAAAGCCTGGCCTTTTGATGGGCCGTTTAAAATCTGATCAAAAAGTTCCTGAAACGCCGGATCATTATAATTCCCTAAATCTTCAAAAAGAGTATTTGTAATTCCTTGAAAAGTATCTCCTGTGGCTTGCTCTGCAAATTCAAAAAGAAGATTTTCTGTTCGTTCATCAAAGCCAGCTTTTCCTTGTGCTAACACATTTAAATCAAGTGAAAGTAAATATCTTAACGACACAACTTGATTAAAATTAAAGGAAAAATTTTGAATCTTTCCATCTTTATCCACAGCAGAATATTCCATTTGCATGCCGCCAATCTGGGTCGCAACATCTTTAATCTCAGCTCGTGTTCCTGCTTCCAAAACTCCACCACCTGATTGAACATAACTATTCTCAGCTAGCTGATTGATAAAGCTATCTGCCTTCTTCTGTATATAAGGATTATTTAAGAATTGAGAAGCAAATCCAATATATGCCAAAAGTTCCTCATCTGTGCTAGCATCAGCTTTGGCTTGATCATAAGAACCCTGAACATCTCCTTGAACATCACCCACGCCATCGACAATCTTACCACTCAAATCATTTGCGTTTTTATTCACTTTTTGTAAGAAATCTGGAACAATAAGATTTAAAATATTAAAAATTGTGCTGTCTTTTTGGGATAGCTCTTCGATTAAAGTTTTGGCGTCCACAACTGCATTCTCTCCTACTTCAGACGCTTGATCCCCAGCTGTATTAATCCCTTGAAATTGTTGCAAAAAATTTCGTCCTGAAGCTATCCAATTGCCCAAATTTCCTTGTATATTATCTTGAGCAAAATTATTAGTTAACGTAACTAAACTATTGAGATCGTGACCATCTTGACCTTGAGCCGTTGAAACCACTCTCCAACGCCCATCAGCTTTAACATTATAGGTGCTTTTGCTGATCACCTGGACTTCCTCTATTTTTTCAATCTTCTCCATCACCAAATCATACCCAACTTCCCATCCAGTAAAAGGCAAAGGATCGAGCCTAGAAATCGGTGGCAACTTAACCTCAATAGGCCTTTCCCCTGAACGGGCAACAAAAGCAAGAGCGCCAATACTCATTTGATAAGGGTTGTTCACACCTTTTTTATTCATATAGTTGTGATCTTGAGTAGCCTTTGCTTGATCTCCTGTTAGAATATCGATAAGATCAGCTTCAAAATCCTTTATTGTTTTTCCGGATACCCTCTTTAGCGTCTCTCTAAAGCTAGGATTGTTAGGACCTGCCGCATTAATTAACGCTTGCAAGGAATGCGAATACGTCATATGTCCTTTATGAAACAATGGGTTTGGATTCGAAAGTTGCACAAAGAAAACATCATACCTTTTTCCGTTTTCTTGTACCTGCCCCCAAACAACCTCCATATCGATTTTATTCCCCTTGTTATTTATCTTAACTGGCACTTTCTGTGCAATTGTTAACTCTGCATTTCCTCTTGCTGATTTAATAACGTCTCCCACAGAAAAAGGTACTTCCTTCTGAAATACCTGCTGGACAGTATCTGTGTTTATTTTCACATTAGGTGTTGGAATATTAAGAAATCCGTCCTCATCAGATTCAAGTCCGCTTGGCGGACCCTCAAAATCAACAGGCGCTACCTCATAAACATTATTTACAGATCCTTCAGTTGCCGTTATTGTTGTAATATTATGATCGTCATTGAAATCTTCTGGAGTTGCCGCTTTTCCGGTTAATGATGCAAATGCAAAGAACACAACCGCTGTAGCCAGCGTTGCCGCTTTCCTCAATGCTGTAATTGCGCTAGCAGAAGTGGCAGGCTCTATTTTATTGTCATCAATTTGCATAGATGCTCCACCAGAAAAATATTTTCGCGGAATATGTTTGTTTTCATTTTTATCAAAATCAATACGCAAAACATTGCACACACCTTTTTTAAAAGACTCCACATACTGATCATAAATCTTATCAATTACCTCAGGGTCATCTGTCTCAAAACCCTTTGTTTTAGACAGATCAGCAAAAATCTTGTTCATCAAAACATTCTTCAATTTTGTCTTAAACCAATGCGCTAAAACAAGAGAATAATAAACCTGACGAACCTTAGCAAAATTCTTTCCTTCATTGATTTCTCTTTCAATCTCTGGAATAACGATTTCACGTATAATCTCTGAGGATAGCTGTGCCGTTTCGTCAGCGTTGCCTTTAGCGTCAACTTTCAAATTCTTCTCTTTAGACAAATAGTCTTCCTCAAGCATAACCTTCATTTTAGCTTCAGTGATAATCGCGCGATCGCCCTCTTCATAAATTTTTACCGTATCAGGCAAGATCCAAACCTTGTTAAACGTATTAACCGGAATATTGGTTGTTCCGTATTTTTCATAAGCTTTTTTATAAACCCTTTGCCAAAATTGCTTGCCTAGCTCATCGTCGGGATACAATAACGAAGCCGTTACTTGTTTGAGCAAATAGTCTTGAGCCAACAAATCTCGGCCCATTTCTGTTTTTCCAAGCGCATCAGGAACAATACGATCATCTTCATAAGGAGAAAGGTTGACCCAAAGATCTTTTTCAGGAATAGCTAAAGATGCCAAGAAATAATGAATCAAGTTGTTTGTTTCGCCCTGAAGATCTTCGCCAGCTAGACCGCTTTCTCCGGCATCCACAATAAACTTAAGTTCAAGATGCTTAAAAGGATCGACTTGAATGCCGCGCAAGACAGCTGGTTGAAAAACCGGACTTAGAGGAACTAAGGTTCCTACAGCGGGAAGTTGAATGTTTTGTGCGTAACCAGGAGGAATAATCGTAAAGAATAGAAAACTTAGAAGGACAACAACTGAGATAAATCTTGAAAAAAAACACTTCTTTCGATAACTTTTTAGATCACACATTTTTGCTCCTTTGGTGTTCCCCGTGGCTAGGGGAGAAAATTGTGCGTTAACAAAAATATATTTTAACAACTGTCGGAAATCTACTTAAAGTATACACGCCAAACAAAAGAAAAAAACCCCAAATCAAGCATTTCAAGAAAACGCTTTCTTAGACGAGGAATATAAAAAGAAGTGAAAAATAAAAAATAATTGATTCTAAAGAAATTTTAAAAAAAACTTTAAAATTGATTAAAAAGAGAGAAAATCGATAATTTGGCTGAAAAATTAAAATATCTTAAGATTTTTGGGCAAGAACGCCAATAAGCCGCTCAATCGAACGGATTTCAGCTGAAACAAGATCAAGATCGTGTTCCAAAATGATGAATAAGTGTTGGGAAGTTTTTTTAAGATTCTTTTTAATAGACTCAAGATCGCGCTTAATGCGTTTTAAGAAAATAACTCTGGCACGCAGACGCCTTTTAGCAATATCTTGATCCACATAAGGTAAGAAATAAAGAGAAAGGTCAACATTAAAATACGGTCGCTCGATCGAAAGAAAGTTTTCAGTTAAAAGATGATCAAAAATCTTTCTTCCCTTTGAAGTAATTTTATAGACAAACTTCTCGGGAAACTTTCCTTCTCGACCCACATCTTTTTCAACGAGCCGAAGCTTTTCCATTTTTCGCAAAGGATAATAAATAGACTTTATCTTTAATCCTAGAAATGGAAAAAGCTCTTCTTCTAGCTGACGCTTGATTTCATAGCCGTGCTTTGGCCCTTCCATCAAAAGCCCTAAAAAAAGAAGTTCATGCTCTATCATATTATTACTCTTTTTCTAAGAATTTATTGTTTAATTCTAGAAAAATAAGCTCTGATGCAATTCGCTGAGCAGATGAGCTTAAGGAAACGACTTCGAGTTTTGTTTGTGCCTCTGATACGGACGTTAAGAAAATACCGACTTCGGTTGTATCTGTAACCCCTTCAAAACCCATTAAAACAATAAGGCCGCGTTTTTTCTCTTTAATAAAAATATCCAACTCAGCCTCATCAGCAATATCTAAAATATCGTTAAAACAACTATCTAATGAACAAGGATATTGTTTAACCGTTGCCGTTGAGCGATAATCTTCTAAAGCCTTGGTCGAAGATCCCAATATTGATTTTGGAATTTCCATCAAGCGGGCACATCCGATAAAAGTAAAACAAAGAATAACAAATAATATTTTATTTTTCATGATCATTATTATAACAAAATCCTTTCTGGGTGCAACTCTCTATACTTGCTGATCCATTTTCTCAAGAAGCGGAAACAAATACTCTTCTTCTATTTTAAGTCTTCCAATGATTTGTCCCGAAAAATCCATGAAATCTTTTGGAAAAGATGATGCGCTTGTATCAAAAACTTCTCCGGAATGCTTATCGAAAAACGTTAAATACTTTACCTTAATATCTTTTAAATCATGAGCAAGAAAATCAATCATTTTTGTTGATAACCGATCTCCCGCATAAAACGCATAAAGCTGATCAAACATACGCTTATCTTGGCGACTAAAGAAAGTTGCTAATTGTTCTCCTAGGCTGCGAATTCTTGGTCTTGCTTCCCGATAAGAGCGAAGAAAGCCTTGTGTTTGATCAATCGCACAAACAATAGCCTGATGCCCAACCTTTAATACTTGTAAATAATTATAAGTCATAAGAAGAAATATGATTTAAGTATTTGCACTACGAAAAGTTTCTTCTAGTTGCGTCTGATAATCTGCGCAAATCTTTTCCAGCCCTTGTGCACGAGCTTTTGCCTTAATCAACTCAGACTGAGCAAGCTTGTTTTGTTCTTGAAGCTGCTCGTTTTGACTCTTTAGCTCGTCAAGCTGCAGGGAATCCTCAGGATTAACAGTGCTTATTTTTTGCTCAAGGGCAACTTTTTCTTTTTCTAAATTAGCAATCTTATCTTTAATCTGATTAGCATATGCTTCATTTTCTTGCTTTAAGCGAATCGACTCATCTTGGAGTTTTTTAGTCTTTTCCTCTTGTTCTTGAATTTTCGCTTGAAGCGTTTGATTTTCATTCTCTAGAAATGAGGCGCTTTGCTCAAAACTTTTGAGCTTTTCAATTTCTTGCCTGTATTTTTCTTCCACAGAATCATTTTCTTGCTTTAATCTTTCATTTTCTTCATTCATCTCTTGAAGTTTCTTTTCTTGATCTTCAACACTGACTGCTTTTTCTTCTAGCGCTTTAACCTTGCTCTCGTAGTCCTGCTCTTTTTGTTTAGAAGCATCTAATTGCTGCTGAAGCGTCTTAATCAAATCAACAGCACCGTCTGCCTGCTCATTTGTTTTTTGCACGATTAAAGCCATCTCGCGCTCAAGTGCAACAACTCTTTCGGGGGCTTTGGCAGCAACTTCTTTTAGCTGGCTACTCTCTGCTTTTAAAGATTCAATTTCTTTTTGATAGGCCTCTAGTTTTAATTTTTCTTCTTGCTCCATTTGACTCGCGCTTGCTTTGGCGACATCCAAATCTTGCTGAATTTTTTCTGTTTCCTTCTTTGTCAGCTCAAGGGTTTCTCTCGACGCAGCAATCTCATTTTTAAGAACCTCAAACTCTTTTTTGATTCTTTGCTCTGATTCTTGAGAAGCACGAAGCGCTTTCTCTTTTTCTTCAAACTCTTTTCGATCCACAACCTGATTTTTATCGGGAACCGCCAAAAAACCACCAAAAACAAATGACATCCCGATTACAAGGCACACAATAGCAACTAAACTTAAAATAATAATTAACATGGCAATCTCCCTAAAATATTTTTAGATATACTCTTTACGTAACAAATATTTAGTATAATCTGAAACACTATCTTCTAAACTTCTAAAAGGTTTTTGATACCCTGTACTGCGCAATTTTTGCATGTCAGCCTGTGTAAAATATTGATATTGATCACGCAAATCAAAAGGCATCTCGATATATTCAATATTGGGCTTTTTCCCTACAGCATTAAATAAAGCAAACGCCAATTCATTCCACGATTGTGCGCGCCCTGTGCCAACATTATAAATACCAGAAAGATTAGGATTTTCAAAGAAATGCATCACAATATCAACAGCATCTTTAATATAAATAAAATCTCGCTTTTGCTCTCCATGTGCATATTCTTTTTTATATGACTTAAAAAGAAGCATTTTCCCTTCTTCGCTTACTTTTTTATAAGCCTTTAAAACAAGACTTCGCATCGGCCCTTTATGATACTCATTAGGTCCAAACACATTAAAGAATTTCAATCCAACTATTTTATCCAGCATCCCTTGATCCAAAGCCCACTGATCAAAATTTTGCTTTGACTGTCCGTAAAAATTAAGTGGTTGATATGTTTTGATCAATGCATGATCGTCGCTATATCCTTTAGATCCATCTCCATATGTCGCTGCTGAACTCGCATAAATAAAACGCACGTTATTTTTTAAAGCCCATAAGCTAAGTGCTTTTGTATATTCAAAATTGTTTTCATTGTAATACTTTTCATCCGTTAAAATCGTAGAACTGCAAGCTCCCATATGAATAATGCAATCAACATCCGATGACATCTGACCTGTCTGAATATGCTCTAAAAAATCTTTCTTGTCAAAATAATCAATAAATTTCTTATTCTTCAAGTTTCTCGGCTTTAACTCATTATCAAGATGATCAACAATCAATATATCCTCTCGACCAGTCTCGTTTAAACGAGCTAAAATACAGCTCCCGATAAATCCAGCCGCCCCTGTAACAACAATCATTATTTCTCCCCAATGTGATCTAAAATGAAATTCGCAATGGCCTTGCCTGTTTGACGAGCAAGCTCATTTAAATTTTCTCTTTTTTCTGAATATATGCTTGATGAGAAATCAACAACAATTTCTCCAGTCTTAATATCTATGATCTGCCCTTTTGTTTCAAGTTGATTTTTCTTCTTTCGAAATTTATTAATGATCCCCTTCGGCTCATCAACATTAACAATATACCCTTTTAAAACTAAATCAGCATCCTTAGTTTCCGCTGATGATAAAATGCGCAAGCCAATATTTTCATCTTTAAAACAATCCGAAATAGACTTTACAATATAAAGCGACAGCCGATCGAGATTATTTGTTGCAGCAACACCTGGACCGGCTTTAAACGGTATCATCAACAACCCTGCCTGTCCGGTAATTTTCTCTGGCATTACAACCGTACCATCAAAATAAAGCGATTGTTTGTCATTGCTGATTTCGACTTTATTCTTTCGAAAAAATGAACAAGCCGTCAAAGACAAGGAAAACAATACCAACAAGATAAATATAGAAATTCTTTTCACTATGCTATTTTCTTTTGGTTTAATTCATCAACTTTAATCTCAGGGGATGGCATCCCTAAAAAATATCCTTGTCCGGCATCAACGCCAAGATCCAGCAAAACGTCTAACTCTTCTTTTCGCTCAATTCCCTCGGCAACAGAAATAATATTGTTTTCTTTGCAAAACCCAATAATAAATTTAACGACGCTGGCTTTAAGAGGATTCTTGTCTAAATCACGAATAATACTAATATCAATCTTCACAAGATTTGGACTAATCTCAACAATTGACTCAAAACTTGCATACCCTCCACCAACATCATCAATCGCAACACATAATCCATCTTTTTGATATTCACGCAATCGATCAAAAAACATTCTATAATCCGTAATTCCTGAGCGCTCTGTGATTTCTAAAACAACATCCTTGCTTGAAATATTATAATCCGATATAAGCGATTTGATCGTTAAAAATTCTGCGCTTTCCACCAAATATGGATTACAGTTTAAAAATATTCGATTTGAATAAGATCCTGAAGAAAGCACCTCAAACGCTTTCTTCCAACATGTCATCTCAAGTTCTTTATAAAATCCAAAACGAAGCGCCGCCTCAAACAACATCTCGGGATTCGATAAAATACTTTGCATCGGAGGTCGACTTAAAACTTCGAGTCCATACAACTTAAAAGGCTTTAAAAGATAAATGGGCTGAAAAAATGGAGTAATTAGCTTCTCATCGATAATCCGGCGCAATTCTACAATAACAGGACTATTTTCTTTTTCAGTGTCATCAAACATCTGACGCCGACGAATAACAGCTTCTACGCGAGCAAAAAGCTCTTCATATTCAAAAGGCTTTGTAATGTAATCATCAGCTCCTAAATAAAGTCCTTCAACTTTGTCTTCATACAAATATCGAACCGAAAGAATAATAATTGGAATAAGGCGTGTCGTCTTGTTTTCACGCAACTTCCGGCAAACATCAAATCCAGGAATATCAGGGAGAACCAGGTCGAGAAGTATGATATCTGGCTTCTTTAGTGCTTTTTCAAGAGCCTCTCTACCCGTCTCTGCAACATCAACATCATAACCGCGTGTCTCCAGCAAGAGCTTAAGCGTCTTTGAAATACTTTGCTCATCATCAACAACCAAAATTCTCTTTTTCCCAGTCATCTACAGTCCTTTCATGTTAAATATATATATATATATATTATAAAGGATATATAAAAAAAATCTAGAGAGGATTATTGAAAAAATGTCCCTAGCCAAGGGTCTTATTTTGAAAGGTAGAAAAACAATACGTCAAATCATCACACTCTTGAATCTCAGAAGACTCTATTTCTTTGAATTTATCATCAATTGAAGGAAAAAACGTGTCACAACTAAAATCACTAAAAATACGCGTCATGTAAATTGTTCGACATGTTTCTTTTTCAAGCGCTTGGGCATAAATACTCGCTCCGCCAACAACAAAAATCTTCTCAATACGATCTTGAAAATCTAACTTGGATAACTCTTGAAAAGCAAATTCAAGACTGCCTGCCAACATCACCTCTTTTGGCAAAACAAACTCTCTATTCCGAGTCAAAACAACATTAAGTCTATTAGAAAGAGGACGAAATTTCTCGGGAATTGATTCCCATGTTTTTCGACCCATAATCACAGCATTAATTTTTGAAGGATCCTCTGTTGTTGTTGTAATTTTCTTAAAATATTGCAAATCAGGAGACAGCGCCCACGGCAAAGCTCCGTCTCTTCCTATTCCGTTTTCTTGATCAAGCGCAACAATAATATCAAAAGGCTTCATTTTACTATTCATTAGTTTTTAAACCGCGATAGGGAATTTGATAAATGGATCGTAGGTATAATTAATTAATTCGATATCCTCAAACTGAATATCTAAAGTCTTCTTTTTAGCAACACGCACTTCAGGCAAAGACTTTGGGATACGTGTCAGCTGCGTTTTTAGGCCTTCAATATGATTCAAATAAATATGAGCGTCGCCTAATGTGTGCGTGAAAATTCCAGGGATCAAATCGCACTCTTGCGCAACCATAGTCATCAAAAGCGCATAACTCGCAATATTAAAAGGAACTCCCAAAGCAAGATCTGCCGAACGCTGATAAAGCTGACAATCCAACCTACCATTAACCACATAAAACTGAAACATCATATGACAAGGCGGCAATGCCATGCGATCAATATCTGCAACATTCCAGGCACTTACAATAATGCGTCTTGAATTTGGATTAGTTTTGATCATTTCAATCGCATCTTGAATCTGATCAATATACTGCTTTTGATATGTGCCGGTCAAGCTATCGGTAGAAAATTTTTCCCACTTACGCCACTGATATCCATACACAGGGCCAAGCTCTCCTTTGTCATCCGCCCAAGCGTTCCATATCGGCGTGTGCTGAACAAGATCATCATTGATATTAGTCGATCCTTTTAAAAACCAAAGAAGTTCTCGAACAACTGCGCTGAACAAAACCTTTTTAGTCGTCAAAAGAGGAAAACCAACGCGCAAATCATATTTCTTTTGACATCCAAAAACAGATATCGTTCCTGTGCCTGTTCTGTCTTCCTTCTTTTCACCGTTATCTAAAACATGTTGAATTAAATCAAGATATTGTTTCATAATTAAAAAAATCTATAATTCTATTTTTTTATTTGCCACATTTTCTCATTATATTCATTGACCATCCGATGAGTATTAAAAAATGCACTGCGATAAATGCACTGAATCATCTTGTCAATCCACGGACTGTCAATATTGACCTTATCGTCTTTGAGAGTCTTGTAATACAAATCAACTACCTGCTCTAAGGTATCATAAAGAGCATCTGAGTCTGAATCGAGGCGCAGATTTCCTTCGTCGCCAATCGGCGTTCCCTCTTTATGCTGGTAACCAAAAATCCAACCAATATTATCGTTCGCGGCTTCGACCACCCAACCATCCAGCGTTGTCAGCTGCAAAACTCCATTTGCAATTGCTTTCATACCACTTGTTCCGGATGCCTCAAACGGAGGTAGCGGGTTGTTCAGCCAAACATCGACAGAGCTCGTCAAAAGTTTTCCAAAATAAGTATCATAATTTTCTAAAATAAGAACTTTAATCAATTTTTTATGCTGATTAAGTGTATCGATCTGATCCAGAATCTCATCGATATGCGCGCCTCCGATATTGTCGTTGGGATGCGCTTTGCCAGCCAAAATAATTTGAATCGGACCGATTGTCTCCGCAATCTTAATTAAACGTTCAATTTTATGTAAAATTAAAGCAGGTCGTTTATAGTTTGCAATACGCCTCGCCCATGAAATAGTAAAAACATCTTCTCTTAACTGCCAATGCTTAATAATATCAATTAAGTTTCTTTTATTTTGTTGATGGGCTTGGAACAAATCTTTTCTAAAATTTTTATTACTTGCCAAAGCCAAAACCGACGTCAAGCTCGTAAAATCCTTATCCCAAGGACCTAATTGTTTTTTGTATTTCTCAAAAAGACTATAAAAGCTTTGCGAAAGCCATGTATATCCATGAACGCCATTGGTAATCGCTTGAATTTTTGAGGCAAAGTTTGGAAATTGAGTCCTCATAACTTCACCATGTTTTTGTGCAACCGCATTAACTTTTGAACAATTATTTAATGCAATATACGTCAAGCTAATCTGAGATGACGACGGACTTTCTTTGCCCAACATCTCTGCCGCCTTCACATATTCTGGCTCCAAAACATTGGCGACATCATGAATTTCGAATTTATCATGACCCGCCTCAACCGGGGTATGACATGTAAATATAAACTGCTTTTTGGTCTCATCAAATTTCGATTTGTCTTCAAGATTCATATACTTCTCAACTAAGGCAAAGGCAGCATGTCCTTCATTTAAATGATAACGATCTGTTGCGTACCCTAAGCTTTCCAAGGCCTTCATACCGCCAACACCCAGAATTGTTCTTTGAATAATTTTCCACCAAACATTATCGCTTCGATAAAGCTGATCTGTTAGTTTTCGAAAATATTCTTTATTTTGAAGAAGATTAGAATCTAAAAGAATAATAGGAACAACATTTTTTTTATCAAAACTATAAACATAGTATTTCCACAAGCGAAGATAAATAGGACCTTCTTTTGTGTTAAGCGTAATGATATTCTTTAAAGGAATCAAACCAGGATAGCTATGCGGATCCCACTGAAGCTCCTCTGGGATCTGACCATGCTTATACCAGAAATTTTGTTTAAAATATCCTTTGTTCCAAAGAATGCCGATGCCCACTAAAGAAAAATCAAGATCAGCAACACTCTTCATCGTGTCTCCTGCCAAAACACCTAAGCCGCCACCATAAATCGGGATATCTAAAAGCTTATCAATTTCGACCTTAAAAATATAATCGCAAAGCCAATTATTTGAAAAAACTTCATGCGTATAAAACTTATTCGCTTCGCTTAAAGCAGCTTTTTGCTGAAAAGTATTATAAATACTTGGGGCAATGCCATACTCCATAGAAAAATAAGCAATGGACGGATTCTTTGGATTATAAAGATTCTTCTCGGCTCTTAAAATTGTCTCTGTAGGAAATCCAAAATAATTCTTCTCGTTAATATCCTTTGAATAATTTTCTTTAAAACCTTCAATAGAATTAACTAAATCTTTGTATATAAAACTTTTTTTCTTTATCTGTTCTGGCATAAATGCCCCCAAAAATAGGTTTAATGAATCTGTTAAGTTAGTCTATTATAACAAAAATTCTTTTATTAGAAACGTTATTATTAACCTTTTCTAAAATAAGAATATATGGAAGATCAGATTATCTTAGTCTTTTTTGCGTTAAAAAGGTCAAGATATTAATATCACTATTTTATTTTGTGTAAATCTTTATACTTCTCACTCATGTGCTGAATAATTTGTCCTTCAGCATCTTTTTCAATCAATAAAACAAAAATATCTTCGTCCAGCCCGTCAGCCCAAGAAATCCCTTGTTTAGGCCCAAGCACGCAAAGCGCGGTCGAGAAAGCATCTGCCTGCTCTGCGCTTTTCGTAACAACCGTCGCGCTCTTGATGCTGCGCACAGGATAGCCTGTACGAGGATCAATAATATGTGAATACCTTTGCTGTTCAATTGTATAATACTGCTCATAATCACCCGATGTCGTAACAGCCATATCGGTTAGATCAATAGTGTCTATTACAGTTTTACGCCGGCTAGGATCCTGGACTCCAACCAGCCACTTTTTGCTATGACAATTCTTCCCAGAAACAAAGATATCTCCTCCTGCATTAATCAAAAAATTATCAATACCCTCATCTCTCAAAATTTGCGCAGCCTGATCAACCGCATATCCTTTAGCAATAGCACTTAGATCCAATTTTGTTCCAGGATGAAGAACTCTGACTTCATTGCTGTCTGAAAAATCAATATTATGAAATCCTATTTTTTCTTTTTCTTGCTGAATCTCTGCCTGGGAAGGGATGGCTCCTCTCTTTGCTGCCTCTTGCCAAAGCAATACGAGAGGCCTTATCGTAATATCAAACGCACCATTAGTCATAGCTGAATATTTTTGCGCATCCTTCAAAAGAGAATAAGTGTCTCTATGAATTTTAACAAAATTAGGATACGAGCCATTAATTAAAACAATATCACTTCTCTGGTCATAGACGTTCATACGAATATTGATTTCATCAATTCTACGCCAAACATCAACAAGAACATTCTTAGCCCTTTCCATGTATTTTGAAGGCATGCATATATCAATCTGAACAATTGTCCCAAGCGTAAGCTTTTGCTCTGTTATTTTGGTAGGAAGATTTTGCATAACAAAATAATACAAAACCAGAAGTAGAATAAATAATAAAAATAAAAATTTTATTGGTTTGTTCTTTAAAAAAAACAAGATTGGCCTCTATCGCTTAAAAATCCCACTTTTACCGCCAGATTTATACTGAAGTTTCAAGTCTGAAATTTCTATGCGTCGATCAGACCATTTCATCATATCGTAAATTGTTAAAGCCGCAATGGCAGCCGCGCTCAGCGCTTCCATCTCAACACCCGTTTTCCCTCGGCAAACAACTTCAGACAAAACCGTGATCTGATGCTTTTCTTTATCAAACTCAAAGTCAAGGCTCACCTTGCCCAAAGACAAAGGATGACACATTGGAATTATTTCCCATGTCTTTTTTGCTGCCATGATACCGGCAACGCGTGCAGTTTGAACAACATCTCCTTTTGGAGAATCTCCTTTTAGAATTCGCTCAAATGTTTTTTTATCAGTTACCACAATGCATCCCGCGCGTGCAATGCGACGAGTTGTTTTCTTTTGGCTCACATCAATCATTCCAGATGTTTTTTGTTTTATCTTTTGCATAAAAACTCCCTATAAATACTCAATAACAATTCTTTGCCCCTTCTTCAAGAAATTGACCCCTTCTTCTATTTTAAAGAAACAATTAGCCTTGGCTATAGACATCACATTTTCTGATACCTGATTCGAACTTAAGCGCACAAATAATTTATCCTTTTTTTGGCTAACAACGCCTCGCATAATTTTTTGTCGCTTAGGCTCAACTTTAATATCATGGCCTAGACTTGCCTCAGCTATTTTAGATAAAATATCTTTCTGCCCATACATTTTTAGAATGCACGGCGTGACAAATTCTCTTAATGAAACCATGCTTGATACCGTGTTTCCTGGTAGACCAAAAATATGGCATTGATTTTTTTTAGCAAACACAAGCGGTTTTCCTGGTTTTATGGCAACTTTCCAAAAAATAATGTTAACGGACAGTTTCCTTAAAACATCTTGTACCAAATCATGTTCACCAATCGAAACACCTCCCGAAATCAATAAAATATCATATTTCAGACCGCTTTTTATTTTCTTATCAAGACTTTTCAAGTTATCTTTTGCAACACCTAAAATAATCGGTTGCGCCCCAAGCTCTTTGATCTGCGCAAATAAAGCATACTCATTCGCACTTCGAATCTTTCCAAGCCTTGGCTTGTCCTCTATCCTTAAAAGCTCATCACCGTTGACTAAAATCCCAACGTTCACAGGTCTTGCGACTTTAACATATTTCTTACCTAAATTGGCAAGCAAGGCAATAACGCCTGGCGTAATCTTTGACCCTCTTGAAACAATCAACTCACCTTTTTTTACATCTGCGCCTTTAAGACGTAAATTTTCACCTTTTTTTCCTTTTCGCAAAATCGTAACACTTTTGTCCTTTTCCTGAACATACTCTTTCATAACAACACAATCAGCACCCTTAGGAATTACGGCTCCGGTCATAATCTTAATTGCTTGACCTGATCCTAAAATCTTTTTGGCGGGATTTCCAGCAATGGATTGATCAATAACTTTTAAGACAACGCCTTTCTTAGTCGTTGCTTTTAAAATATCTTTGTTTCGCACAGCAAATCCATCCATTGTCGAACGCGCAAAAGGCGGCCAATCTTGATTGGCACAAATATCTTCATGCAAAGTTTTACCTAATGCCTCTAAGAAATATTTCTTTTCAGAAGTCAGTTTCTTTGTGTGTCGTAGGATAATTTGTTTAGCTTTGGATACAGGAATCATTTTTCGAATTTAATACTAATCAGAATTTGAGATCTCAATTTTTTGTCTATTTTGCTTTTTTTCAGATTGTTGTTTTTTTAATACAAGAATTTTCTCTTTAGCTCGCTTTGATCGTTTTCGCTTTTGTCGCTTAATTTTTTCAATGCGCGTCCTCTCCTCTTGAACAAAACCTTTTTGCTTTTTCTCAATCTTATCAAGCAATAATCGACGAGCAAAGAACCGATTTAAGCTTTGCGACCTTGACTCTTGGCATTTGACGCAAAGTCCTGTCGGTCGATGCATCAAAACAACGCAAGTCGAAACCTTGTTGACGTTTTGACCTCCTGGTCCAGAAGATCGCACAAACGATTCATCAATTTCTTTTTCGTCAACACCCAAAGCTTGCATTCGCTGGATTAACTGCTGCTCTTTTTCTGCGGAAACACTAAAAATATTATTCATTTATGCTCTCTTGTAAAGAAGCGCTACCCATTGCTTTCCTCTTTTGATTTTAATACATCGAAGCGGTAATGCCCTAAACGTTTCCTTGATCAAGCTTAGATTCTCAAGAGATATTCCAGAGATGGCCAAAAATCCTCTTGGACCAACAAATGAAACTAATTCTCTCTTAAATTTAGTTAAGTCATGCGTAATTAAGTTTGCGGCAACAAAATCAAAGACTTTCTTTATTTTAAATTCTCCAATATCAGCTTTTTGAATCAAGGCCTTACTTTTATTAACCTCAAAGTTTTCCTTTGCCGATTTAACGCAATCTTGATTAAAGTCTATCGCCAACACGTCCTTTGCTCCGTTGTGCAAAGCCACCAAAGCCAAAAGTCCCGTCCCTGTTCCGATATCAAAAAAGGAAGAAAACTTATCTTTCTTCTGCTCAACAAGCTCCGCCATAAAGCTTGTTGTCTCATGAAGACCTGTACCAAAAGCATTAATGGATGACAAATAAATAGGCGTTCTCTTTGTTTTCTTATAAGATTTCTTTCTCCACGTCGGAACAACATCAATCGTTTTTGTTAGTTGAAACGGAGAGAAATTCTTTGCCCACTTTTCTTTCCAATTCTCAATTTTAACTTCACGTAATTTAAAGGAAACGCCTTTTAATCTAAAATTATCTAGCTTCGTTTTAAAATTCTCGGCTTTTTTCTGATTCTTAAAGTAAATAGAAATACGAAAAATGCCTTTTTTTGTCAAAACAGTAACATCTCGATAATTTGCCCCAATCGAAAAAAGAAATTCTGCAACCAAATCTGCCTGATCACGGTTAGCTGATTTAATAATACAAAAAATCTCAAAAAGTTTTTTATTTAATTTTGCAGTCATTTGACTCCAATTATTTATTCTTGCCCCGGATTTTGCGACGGCAAGATCCGATTTAAGAAAAAAGGGTTATTTCTAGACTTTTGCCTAAAAACAACCCTTTTAAAACACGTCTTATCGTCTTACTTTTTAACTTTTTTAAGTGTTCTCTTTAAAGCAGAATCCTTTTTCTTTAAATCCTCTAATTCCTTCATAAATTTCTTTAATTTTTCGCTCTTTTCTCCCGGACAATTTAAACGAACATACTCTTTTCCAATCAGATACAAAAGGTGTTCTCTTTTTATTCCAACGGTTGCAGAATCAACATGCAGTTTCCCTTCTTTAGAAAGACGCACAAATTCTTTTTCACCTTTTTTTGCAAGAACCATAGCCTCTTTACTAAATATTGAGAATTTCTTCTTAATTTCTTCTAACTTATCCTCAAAGCTCTTCGTTTTTTTCTTTGCCATATATCCTCCTTATTTACAGTTCGTATACTTAATTTATTTAGTATTTCATAATTTTGGATGAAATTCAACCCTATTTTTTTCTTTAAAAATTAAAATTAAGCAAACCAAAAGGAACTACTTTTTATTGCGATTTGCTCAAAACTCCTCTATACTTATTATATGAAAAGTTTATTAGGATTATTTCTTTTTGTTTTTCTCTTCATATGGGGAATTGGAGCTACGATTGGATATGTTCAAAAAATGCAAACTAACGCATTTTCGCGAAAAACCGACTATGGGGATTTTTCCCCTTCTGAGATTGAAGCTGATCGAAAACAAATGATGGAAGATAGCAAAAGGCAACTTCAGCAATACCGAGATCAACAAGCAAACTCTCCTACAACCTCACCCGATGCGCAAAAACGTTTTATGGAACAACAAAAACGTCAGATGGAAGACATGAAACGTCAAAATCAAATACGATAGTTAAAGATAAAAATTAAGAGTGATCTCGGGCTTCAAGAATACGACGAGTCATTTCAGATTCATACAAAGCATCAATTTCTTTTAATGCTTTTGCCCCACAAAAATGAACAATTGCTTTTTCAATCGCAAATAAACGGCTTTTTAAATACACGTATTCAGGCTTCAGTTTCTTTGACTTTGCGTCTAGAAATTTTTCCTTTAATCCTCGTTTTTCTTTAGCCTCAATATAGGAGATAAATTCATCGACTTTTGGGTGAGATTTTAAATCTTTACTCTTTAGAAGAGATTTTAAGACATAGCGATCAACCTCTAACTGCGTAAACTTTCGATCAACCCAATCTAATTGCTCTTTCGTCGTTTTGTAACACCAAAGGAGATAACGTTTTTTAAGATTATTCGCAATCATTCACAATCTTCCCAGCAACCCGATGTCCTGCATTCCATTGTGCATCCAATCCCAGGAGCAGGGCATGCCTGACCGATCCCGCAATAATCTTCACAATTGTCATAATACACTACCCCACACTCTACTGTGCCAGGGTCATCACAACCAGTCGAACAATCATCCGGGCAGTTATCACAATTTTCATCAGGGTCACATGTACCATTATTATTGCACGCTGGCTGAGAAACATCACAATCTTCAGGACAATTCATATTATTTTCATAAGGAAACTCACAGATGCCATCTCCGCAAAATGGTGATCCGCTTTCATATTCGCAAGCATAACAATTTTGTCCGCAACATGCTTGCATGCCACAATCATCACAAGGACTAAAAGAACTCTCCTCAGTATCGCAAGTCCAGCTATTTGGCTTGCATTGACCAATGCTGCACTGAGTACACATACCGGAAACCTCCTGGCACCAAACAGCCCAACGGCATCCAGACACTGCGCTACAATCTTCGGGAGAATATTGAAAAGGGCAATCAAGAGATGAATTATCACAATCCTCCGGACAAGTGAATATCGTTTCTGGAGGAAATTCACATATACCATTACCACACTCGGTATTACTTGGTTGACAATCCTCAGGACAATTCACAAGAGTTTCTGGAGGCACGCAAAAACCGTCCCCGCAATGACCGTGTTGCACTCCAGATAAAAAATTAGTACCATCTGTCATCGTCTGAATTTGCTCTATTGAATTTGTCACACCATCAGCAATCATGTTGCGAAAGTCTCCCGTTGGAGACAAAAAAACAATTAACAAAGCAACAACAGCTGTTAACAAAAGAATGTACTCTATTGTGCTTTGGGCCGCTTTTCTTTTTTTCATCAGACCTTTTCCTTAATAATGTTATCGAAGATATTCAAAGTATAGCACAGCCTAAAGGATTATTCTACCCTCTTCGAAAAACCTGGACACCAACTTTGACATCTTCTGAAACTTTTAAGCCGATTTCTTGACCCTTAGAAGCTTTTTCGACATTCTGATGGTCAACTTGCATAGAAGTAATTTTCTGATCAAAATGACATGTGTTTCCACGGAAATAGATTTTATCCCCAACAGAAATATCTTTTTTAAGCTTAATCACACAAACGCTAATTTTTGAGAAAAAATGTGTAACCTCGCCAACAAACTCTTCTTTTTCAGAAAACAAGCTTGGTTTTTCTGAAAGTTTTGCTGGTCTGGGCTTTAACCTTTCGCTTTTTTCGGATAACTTATTGGCTTTTATCTTATCAAAAAAACCTTTTGCCTTTTTGACAAAAAATAAAGAATTGCTTTTTGTCTCTTTTTTCTTAACAGGTCGTTCAACTTTATTCTTAACAAATCGTTCAGCGCGTTTAATCGCAACAACAGGCTTTACTTTTTTGATCTTAAACACTCGATTATGATTTTCTCGGGGAGGGAGATTTGTGATATCTACATATTTTTTAGTCTTAAAAAATATCATTTTTTTCTCTGCAAAGAATACGTCTAAGACCTATAGAATAATTTTATCTGCAATCTGATGGATAAAAGGAATCTTTAAATTTTTTCCTTTAATCGATTCAATAATGCCCCAAACAGAAAGAATTCCAGAAACAAAAAGACCTGGGCGCAGAATCCAATCAAACAAAATGCTCGCCACAAAAAGACAAACAATCCCAACAAAAATAACAAGGCCTTGCTTGCTATGAGCTAATACAAATTGATTGTCCTTCTTAAAAACCAAAGGAATGATACACAAAATCCAGAGATATCCCATTACCGCAAATATCTTATCTTCATACGCATCGTGCGGCTTTTTCATTTGCTTACAACCTCAACAACAGAGTTTGCATCACCAAATGCATTTTCAGCTCGATTCGGGTTATCAGGATCTTCTTGCCATCGTCCATCGACAATAAAACGATACTGATGCTTGCCTGGCCTAAGCTTAAGACTTGCTGTCCAAATGCCTTCGTTTTGTTTCATGCGGCAAGACTCATCCACATACCAATTATTAAAATCACCGGCCACGTAAACAGATTTTGCCTCTGGAGCATCTAGCGAAAACAAGACAAAACCAAAATCTTTGACTTTCTCTTTTACAACTTTTTTCATGGTTGGCGACATCGTGCTAAACAACGGGTCTTCAGTTTGCTCGATTGGATTTTCTTGAGTAATCAATTCTTTCGCCAAACTAAAATAATCTTTGCTTCCTCGACAATATTTATCATAATCTAAAACGCTTTGGCCCATTACAGCTGCTTCTTTTAGCTTTACATTCAAATGCACAATCGTCACAATCAAGTTCTTAGAAAACTGATCTCTAATTTTATCCAACATCGAAAAAGAATGACGTAATCGAGAATCAAACATCGTCACCAATACTCTACTTGTAATGTTATGATTCAGTCTATCTTTCACTAACCTAATAATATCTAAAAGTCGATCAACACCCTGAAGAGAAAAACGACTCGTTTCAACCGGAATAATAACCTCGCTACATGCACGAAGCGCATTAATCGTTAAAAACCCTAGATTTGGCGGACAATCAATCACAATATAATCATATCGATCTTTGATCGTTTCAAAAATCGTTGCGAGCTTTAATTCGCGGCCGATCTCATCAGAAAGCTCTTGTTCAAGTGTTCCAACTAAAACATTAGACGGAACAAGATCAAATTTTTTATCAATACTTTGAATAATCTGATCAATCGAAAGTTTTCGTGGTGTTATTTTTGAAATCACATTGTAAATACTATCTTGAGAATCAACGTTAAGTCCCAAAGAAGCATGAGCCTGAGGATCCAAATCAAGTAATAAAACTTTTTTTCCATTTGATGCAAGTGCAGCCGTTAAATTAATCGAGGTCGTTGTCTTTCCACAACCCCCTTTTTGATTAGCAACAGCAATGATCCTCATAAAGCTATCCTCCTTACAAAAGAGTATTAAAAATTTGGTTTAAATTAAATTTATTTTGAAAAACAAACATCGTCAATTAAAATGATTCCTTTTTTCTTCGCCACATTCCATCCCTCAAGAACAAAAGAAACTTTGTCCAAACTCATCCAGTCTGTAATGTTCTTAAACTCCTCGAGTGGCACACTATATTGATTCCACTTTAATTTAACTCCAGAAACAAGGGTAAATGCCGTTTCGCTGCGTTTGTTCTTTAGAACAACTTTGACAACGTCTGGATACCCTTCTTCAAGTCCTCGGATAGAAAAATTAAGTGTTTTATATTTACTCATATCCGTCGGTGGAATATTGATAGAAAAATCTTTGACCTGAGGATATGGCTCATTAAGATCATATTTGATGCGAATAGGAGAATTGTTGAGAGCAAAGATAATATTTGCTTTTAGTCCATCCTGCCGTCGAGACAAAAAAGCTGTCAAACTATAAAAAACAAATGAAAAAATGATAAGCGTTATAATTGTTTTTGCAACAACA
Source organism: Candidatus Omnitrophota bacterium (assembly GCA_028693815.1). Lineage (NCBI taxonomy): Bacteria > Pseudomonadati > Candidatus Omnitrophota > Candidatus Omnitrophota bacterium. Next base: position 1,807 of record JAQUUP010000026.1, on the reverse strand, counting down.
GGGATGCCAAACTTATTCTTTTTCTGATCGTTACTTTTTGTCTTTTTACCTAAATATACTTGAGCTAAATGCTCATAAATTTCTTCTTTTGTCATAACCTTTGAGTCTAAATCCTTAAATAGGATTGATAAAACTGTGTTTAAATACTTACTATATATTTATCTTAACAAATATATATTGAATAGAAAGAACAATCTTTACTTTTTTACTTTACTTTTTTACTTATGTATTAAATAAAATTTATTTTTTTACGAGAACAAAAAGAGAATTTTTAAAGGATGGATGAGTAATATGAATAAAAAAATATTTCGAATCTTTTTAGCCTTGCTAGCGCGAGGTAACATTCAAAAAACTAAACGTTCGAAATCCCGACACCCTCCGGGTGCGGGATAAATTCGGACTTATGATTTATGTCGCTTCGCTCCACAAATCATGTCCTCATTTAAAATGCCCCGCTTGGAAAACCAAGCGGGGCATTCAATACTACTTTATAAAAATACTACTTTTCTAACAATGATTAGAAGTTAACAAGCACAGAAAGAATGGCTTGTGTTGCTGCATCTTCATTTGCATCTGCAAAAACAGATCCTGGTAAATAGATACCAGTGCTAAGACTAAGAACAACATCTTCTGTATAGTCATAGGTAAGATCTAAGTCAAATTCATTACCTAAAGCTTTTTTATCTGTATTAACAGCGTATGTAGTTGTCCTAACACCATCAATATACATATTTAATGGCTGCCAAGTTGCTAAAGGTAATTTTTTGTCTAACCAAAGGCCTGTCCAGCTTAACTTAGCCATTACATCTTGCATAACTTCTGCTGATAATGCAACAGAATAAATATGCGCATTTGTTAAGTCAAACAAAGCATTATAGATTTTTCCACAGCCTTGTGATTCATACATAGGATCCCAAGCTGAATATTTAATTGAATCCTCACCAGCAGCTGAATCTGATGGATTACTATCACCAGATAGGTATGTATAAGCCGTTGTAACCATAGGATTATACTTCTTTGTTTTCTCAAATGGAATCATATAATTTGCAATAAGTTGAGCTGCCATTGCATTTCTTTCAATTGAATCAGTACCTGCTAAAACAGTGTTTCGACCAAACTGCCATGCTAACTCACCAGATAGCATAAGACCATCTAGCACGTTTGATGATACACGGAAACCAGGTGTTTGAACAGTGTCATAATCACTCTCTCCGGCTGACAAGCCTATAACCTTTGAGAAAAAGTATGCTTCTGCAACTGTACCTTTTTCATCATTGAATGCATAATTAACATTGATACCATAAAGATTAGTATCATCCGTCTTATCCTGTGTTCGCATGCCTGCATTTCCATCATCAATAACAGCAGCAAAAATGTCAACTGTTAAAGGATCATAATCCAAAACGGCTTTGATCGCATCAATACCAGATACTTTTGAAAGATCTGGAGAAACAGTTGAAAGCGGTCCAGTTGTTTCATTGTTTGGTCCATCACCAAGAATCAAACCATTACCATAAGAAAGAACTTGACGACCAATTGTTACAGTCAATGGAGAATAAAGCATTTCTCTCATTTCTACATAAGCAAGGTCAACATTGATATCGGTATTATCAGTTGTAGTACCATTATCAACATCTCCCCATGTTCTTTCATTAAGTAATCTAACAACAACAGAAACATTGTCTGTCAAATCTGCATCAACTCTTAAGCGAAGAAATGACATTACATCATTTTGCTTTGCATCTGATGCACCTACTCCAAGATCAAAACCATCACGAACAACCCATGCAGATCGGAAGAGCGTCGG
>JAQUUP010000025.1 GCA_028693815.1 Candidatus Omnitrophota bacterium | reverse complement strand
GCTTTGTTTGGCGCTTTTAAAGGAGACTGTGTCATTGCATAAATATTTTCTGGCGGTTCATTCCATGGATTTTCCAAAACGCCACATTCTATTGCACGACCATAAATATTTGTATCAATACTATAAGGACTCTTTTTAGTTACGCTAACCGGTATGCCCATTTTTTTTGCATAATCCATTTCTTCTTCACGCGTTTTAAATTCCCATATTCGAACTGGTGCTATTATTTCCATTTCTGGCGCCATTAATCGAAACGCAGTTTCAAATCGCACCTGATCATTGCCTTTTCCAGTGCATCCGTGCGCAAGGGCGTCTGCCTTTTCTTTTTTTGCAATCTTCACCTGGTATTTTGCTATTAACGGGCGAGATAAAGCGCAAGCAAGATTGTATTTGCCTTCGTATAATGCACCTGCCTTTAACGCCAAAAGAGCATAGTCTTCTACGAGTTCTTTTTGGAGGTCAAGACAGTATACTTTTGATGCACCTGATTTAAGAGCCTTTTTTTCAACTTTCTTGAAGTCTCCACCTTGACCAACGTTTCCAACAACGGCTATTGTGTTGTAGCCTTTATTCTTTAGCCAAGGTATTATGCACGAGGTGTCTAATCCTCCTGAATAAGCTAAGACAACTTTTTTCATTTCTTTTTCTCCCTTAAATGAGTACGTGATTTGCAGAGTGTTAGTGAATATAAATCACTGTGCAAATTTATCCCGAAGGCGTCTTATGCCGATGGGCTTGCTAGCAAAAATGTTAAAATTGCTTTTTGAACGTGCATGCGATTTTCTGCTTGATCGAAAACAACTGAGTTTGGTCCATCAATCACGTCTGCAGAAACTTCCATGCCTCGATGGGCTGGAAGGCAATGCATAAAAATATAATTTGGTTGAGCGTACTTAACTAAATTTGCATTAATTTGAAATCTCTTAAAATCTTTTTTTCGTTTTTTATCTTCTTCTTCTTGTCCCATGCTAACCCAGACATCAGAATAAATGACATCTGCATTGCTGACAGCTTCGCGAGGATTATTAAAGATGGAAATCGTAGATTTTGTTTTCTTGGCAATGTCATGCGCGATATCTAAAACTCCTTGATTAGGTGCGTAGTGCTTTGGGGTTGCAATATTTAAATCGTATCCGACTCGCGCACAAGCTAAAATAAGTGAGTTGCATACATTGTTGCCATCTCCAATATAGGAAATCAAAGCCTTTTTTTTATTTCCAAACTTTTCTTTAACTGTTAAAATATCAGCTAAAGCTTGGCAAGGGTGAAACAAGTCTGAAAGACCGTTAATAATGATTGCAGATGCATTTTCAGCAAGCTCGACAACATCTGCATGGGAAAATGTTCGAGCAACAATACAGTCAAGATAGCGTGATAATGTTTTCGCAACATCTGAGACCGATTCTCGTTTGCCCAAATTAATTTCCTGCGGCGCTAAGTAAAGACATTTTCCTCCAAGTTGCCAAATTGCAATTTCAAATGAAACACGTGTTCGGTTTGATGGCTTTTGAAATAAAAGTCCGACCGCTTTATTTTTAAGATGATCAGTTGTTTTTGAATTGCTATTTTTGAGCTTAAGTGCAAGATCAATAATATAATGGATCTCATCAGAGCTTAAGTCGTGCAAGCTTAAAAGATCTCGTTTCATTTTGTCACTTTCTTAAATGATTTCTTGAGAATATAAAATGCTTTATCCATTTGTTTTTTTGTTACGTTTAAAGCTGGCATAATGCGTAAAATATTCCCTTGTGTGCAATTAACAATAAGCCCATTTTCGAAGCATTCATCAAAAATGGGTTTTCCTTCGATATTCAGCTCGATAGCGAGCATCAGCCCAAGTCCTCGAACTTCTTTGATACATGAAAATTCTTTTTTTAGTTCTTCAAATTTTTCAATGGCATACAATCCCATTTTTTTAGCGTTTTTTAACATGCTGTTTTTTTCAATGGCCTTAAAAACACCAAGAGCTGCTTTGCAAACAATAGGACTTCCGCCGAATGTTGATGCGTGCATGCCGGGTTTAAATACATCTGAAATTTCTTTTTTAACAACAATTGCTCCGATGGGTAACCCGCCACCTAAAGATTTTGCTAAGATCATGATATCTGGTGTTACGCCGTAGTTTTTGTAGGCAAACATTTCTCCGGTTCGACCAAGGCCTGTTTGAACTTCATCAAAGATAAGCAGGATGTTTTTTTCTTTGCAAATCTTAGAAAGCTCTTGAATATATTCTTTTTTTGCAATATGAACGCCACCTTCCCCTTGAACAAGTTCAAGCATGATGGCAGCTGTTTTATCAGTAATTGACTTCTTAACGGCGTCGATATCATTAAATGGAACAATGCGAAATCCTTCGACTAAAGGAGCAAAGCCCTCTTGGTACTTTTTTTGTCCTGTTGCCGAAAGGGCGCCAAGAGTGCGACCATGAAATGATTTTTCCATGCTGATAATTTCATAGCGATCTTTTTTCCCGTAAATACGAGAAAATTTAATAGCAGCTTCACAGGCTTCAGCACCACTATTGCAGAAGAATATTTTTGCTGGAAAAGACCAGTGAACAATTTCTTGCGCTAATTTTAGCTGATTTGGATTATAAAAGTTATTAGGAACATGGATTAATTTTCCAATTTGATCTCGAACAGCCGAAACAACTTTTGTGTGACAATGACCTACATTGCTAACGCCCCAGCCAGGAAAGAAATCTAAATATTTTTTTCCAGTTATATCAATTAGAGTCATGCCTTTTCCTTTAACAAAGATAGCCGGCGTGCGTGTATACGTTGTTAGAATATAATTATCGTAATCTTTTAAGATTTCTGTTTTTCGCATTTTTTTATAATTTGTGTTCCGACACCACGGTCTGTAAAGATTTCAAGTAAAATTGCATGCTGCATGCGCGCATCAATAATATGAGTTTTATGAACACCGCCGGCGAGGGTTTCGGCGCAAGCGTCTACTTTTGGGATCATGCCTGCATTAATAATCTTTTTCTTTTTTAGTTGATTTACTTCTTCTAATGTTAGTGTTGAGATAAGCGACTCTGGATTTTTGGGATCGCGCAAGACGCCTAAAACGTTTGTCAGAAGGACAAGTTTTTCTGCATTCATTGAAACAGCGATCGCACTTGCTACTTCATCGGCATTAATGTTGTAGGATTGCTGTTCGCTGCAGATGCCCATTGGCGATATAACGGTGATGTGTCCTCGCTTAAGATGTTTTTCAATCGCTTTTTTATTAATTGTTTTTACTTGGCCAACGAATCCAAGATCTTTAGACGCTTTCTTCTTTTCTACATGAATAATATTTTCATATCCGATTAGTCCTGTAGCATCACCATTAAGCCCTTTGATTTCGCTGACAATTTTTTTGTTTAGCTTTCCAAGTTCTTCACTCACAATATCGAGCGTATGCTTGTCTGTGACGCGAATACCATCATGAAATTCTGCTTTTTTGCCTGTTGCTTGCAAACGGGCGTTAATAAACGGCCCTCCGCCATGGACAAGAATAGTTCGGATACCAACATAGCTTAAAAAGACAAGGTCTTCGAAAATATATTTTCGAATTGTATCATTTTCAAGAATACTGCCGCCATACTTGATAACAAAGATTTTTCGGCGAAACGCATGAATATATGGAAGCGCTTCAACAAGAATATTAGCTTTTTTAATTATATTTTCCATTTATTTCTACATAATTTGTCGATAGATCCGATGTATATACCGTTGATAACCCTGATCCAATATTTAAGTCAACATAGATGCTGATATCTTTCTTTTTAAAAGAACTAAATTTTATTTTCAACTGGCTTTCTGTGATGTTTAGGCCAAGAGATCCAACTGCAGCAGCCACGCGTCCCCAGTTTGGGTTGCTCCCATAAGCTGCGGTTTTAACTAAATTTGAATTCGCAATAGCAAATGCAACTTTTTTGGCTTGTGCATCATTCTTTGCGCTGCCAACAGAAACTGTAATAAATTTTGTAGCACCTTCCCCATCGATAACAATTTTCTTGGCAAGGTCAAGGCATATAAACTGAAGTGCCTTACAAAATTTTGCATAATCAGTTCCTTTTTTTGTAATTTTAGAATTTTTCGCAAGTCCGCTTGCCATGACGATAACCATATCATTTGTGCTCATGCAATTGTCGATTGTAATGCTATTAAAAGATGTTGCGCAAGCGTCTTTAAGTGCTGATTTTAAAAGTGGTGCGCTAATGGCTGCGTCTGTTGTGATATACGCAAGCATGGTTGCCATATTAGGCGCAATCATACCGGAACCTTTAGCCATTGCACCGATTTTAACTTTTTTTGTTCCTAGTGTAATTTCAACAGCAATTTCTTTTTCAAAGGTGTCTGTTGTTAAAATTCCTTTGGCGGCAATGTTAGCGTTTGATCGTGATAGTCCTTTGACGAGTGCTGGTGCTGCTTTTTTGATTTTCTTAAAGGGCAGTGGTTTTCCAATAATCCCTGTGGACGAAACCAAAACATCATTTTCGGATATATTTAAAAGTTTAGCAATTAGCTCAGAAGTTTTCTCTGCATAGGCAAGGCCAAATTTTCCAGTAAAGCAATTGGCATTTCCGCTATTTGTGACAATGGCTTGCGCTTTATTGTTTCGAATTTTCCTTTTTGTTACAACAAGCGGTGCGGCAATCACAGAGTTTTTTGTAAAAACACCAACGCTGCACGTAGGAGTTTCGCACATAATGAGCGAAAGATCAGGTTTGCCAGATTTCTTGATTCCACACCAAAGGCCGTTCGCTAGAAAACCTTGTGCGGCTGTAACTCCACCTTTTATTTTTTTCATTTTAGATCCTTTAAGAAAGTCCAGCTTCTTCCTTGAAGCCGCACATCAGATTCATGTTTTGAACAGCTTGGCTTGAAGCGCCTTTCATCAAATTATCGATCACGCTTGTGATCACAACCATATTGTCTTTGACTGCAAAACCAATATCACAATAATTTGTTCCAGTTACATTTTTAGTTTCTGGTTGTTTTTCAGGTTTTAAGATGCGAACAAATTTCTCGGTTTTATAAAATTTTTGATAAAGTTTGTATATTTCTTGAGCTGCCATCGGACTTTTAAGCTGAATATAAATTGTTTCCAAGATGCCATAATTCATCGGAATTAAATGTGGAACAAAAGTAATCTTTATATCGCGTTTAGCTAGTCGAGATAAATAAGCGCATATTTCAGGTGTATGCTGATGACAAAGCGCTTTGTATGCTTTTAGGTTTTCATTAACCTCTGCATAAATCAGATTAAGCGCAGCTTTTCGCCCAGCTCCGGAAACGCCAGATTTTGCATCAATAATAATAGACGCAATTTTTTTATTATGCGTAGCTACTAGCGGTGCAAGTGCTAAGATGCCGGCCGTTGGATAGCATCCTGGGTTGGCAACAAACTTTGCTTTTTTGATTTCTTCTCGATAAAGCTCCGGAAGTCCGTAAATTGATTTCGGTAAATTCTTTTTATCCTTATGGGCAACGCCGTACCATTTTTTATAAACTGAAGAATCTTTAATTCGATAATCTGCACTAAGATCAATAATCATTTTTTTCGCTTTGATCAAACCGGGAGTAATTTCCATTGATTTTGTATGGGGCACAGCGATAAAGAAAAGATCACAAAGATTTTTTGCTTTTGCTAGGTTGAACTTTTCGCATACCAAGCGCGTTTTGCCAAAGAAATCTGGATGAATATCAGTGATTTTTCCCGTTGTTGTGTGAGCTCCGACATATGTTACGTGCACATCAGGATGATTTAAAAGAATTTTTAGAAGCAATTTCCCAGAGTAGCCGCTGATTCCAATAATTCCAACATTTATCATATGATCTCCGTAATGCTAGTTTTTATGATTTATTTTTTGTTTAAAAAATCTTTAACTTAAAATTTTAGCTTAATTAATGATTTATAATAAAAGAAAAAGCCTATCTCGTCAACTTCTTTCTCGAGGGAGATAGGCTTTTTAAATAAAAATCTTTTTTCTATAAATTAACGCTTAACCCATTGAAACTTCTTTCGAGCTCCCTTCTGCCCTGGCTTCATTCTTTCCTTAATTCTAGCGTCGCGTGTTAAAAATTTTGCTTTTTTCAAAACACCTCGTGTATCATTATCGCATAAAGATAATGCCCGTGATAAGCCGAGCTTGACTGCGTCAGCTTGTCCTGAAATTCCACCACCAGATACTTTTGCTGTCATGTCAAATTTATTGATATTGTTTGTGGCTTCTAAAGGCGCTAAGACAGTGATACGGTCTGTTTCAGATGGGAAATATCCTTCAAAAGAACGTTTGTTGATTCTTATAATTCCAGTTCCTGGCATAATATTAACGCGTGCAATGGCGCATTTTCGACGACCTGTTGCTGCATATTTTACAATTTCGACCATAATTAATTAGACCTCCAAAACTATAGGTTTTTGGGCACCATGCTCATGCTTGTCACCAGCATAAATCTTTAGTTTTCTGCCCATTTGTGTTCCAAGTGCTCCCTTTGGAAGCATGCCTGTAATAGCGTGTTTTAAAACAAAAGTTGGTTTTCTTTGCATCATATCTTTCATAACAACTGTTTTTTGTCCAGATGGGTATCCAGAGTAGCGTTGATATGTCTTTTTTTGTAGCTTTGTTCCAGTGATGCGAACTTTTTCTGCATTAATAATGATGACCATATCTCCAGTATCAACATGTGGAGTATAAACTGGTTTATGTTTTCCTCTTAAAATTGATGCAACACGCGATGCAAGCCGACCTAAAACTTTGTTTTTTGCGTCCACAAGATAGCATACCCTTTCAATTTCAGTAGGTTTTGCTATGAATGTTTTTGTTTTTTTAATCATAATTTCCTCAGATTTATTTGTTACAATGCAATAAAAAGAAAGTATAGCAGTTTTCGCAAGAATGTCAACCAAAAAAGCGGTCTATTGTGTTTTTTTATCAATATTTAACCTTTAAAAGGCACAGGCCTTTTGCCGGTCCTGTTGGGCCTGCTAATTTACGATTTCTTGCTTTTAAAATTTCTGGTATTTGGTTTGGGCTTATTTTGCCAAGACCAACCTGGATAAGCGTTCCTGTGATGTTTCGAACCATTTTGTATAAGAATCCGGTTGCTTCGATATCGATTGTGATGATGTTCTTTTTTTTCTGAATATTAATTTTCTTAATGGTTCGGATTGTGTCGATTATTTTTCCAGATTTTCTTTTTGCTACATCCATCGCGGCTACAGATGCAAAATCCTTTTTGCCGAGAAATTTTGTTGTGGCCTTTTTCATGGCATTGAGATCGAGTTTTTGTGGGCAATGGTGGCAAAAGTTTTTTGCGTACGCTGATGGCGCGTCTCGATTTAGAATTGTATATCGATAGATTTTACTTTGAGCACCATATTGTGCATGAAAATCGTTTTTGACTTTTACGGATTTGAGAACAACGATATCGCTAGGAAGTTTTGTATTGAGTGCTTTGCCGATTCTTTTCGGATCAAGCAGGGAATTTGTCGTGAAGTGTGCAACTTGTCCGATGGCATGAACACCTTGATCGGTTCGCCCGGATCCGATTAAAGTGATTTTTTCATTTAAGATTTTTTCTAAAGCTTTTTTGATTTCACCTTGAATAGTTCTCTCGCCTTTTGCTTGAATCTGCCAACCAGAGAATTTTGTTCCATCGTATTCTACTGTGAGCTTGATTGTGCGCATAAAGCTTTTTAGGAATTTTTTTTGATGAGTTCTTCGGCGATTTGAATGGCGTTTAAAGCTGCGCCTTTGCGAAGATTATCAGAAACAACCCAAAGGTTGAGACCATTTTCAATTGTATTGTCTTCGCGGATGCGACCAACAAAAGTGTTGTCTTTCCCTTGAGCATCTAAAGGTGTTGGATATAGATTGTTTGGAAGATCGTCTATTATGGTCACTCCTGGAGCATTTCTTAGCAGTTCAATGGCTTTTTCTCGGGTAATTTTCTTTTTTGTTTCAATATTAATTGATTCGGAGTGCGCGCGAATAACAGGTACGCGAACACATGTGGCCGTTACTTTTATTGAATCATCTCCCATGATTTTCTTTGTTTCATTGACCATCTTAATTTCTTCTTTAGTATAAAAATCTTCTTGCGGGACATCAATATGAGGAATCAAATTATCGGCAATTTGATGTTGAAACTTTTGAATATCATTTTTTTCTATTGTTTGGTCTTTTGTGATCTTTTTTTGTTGGGCGCGAAGCTCAGCAATTGCCTCAGCTCCTGCTCCAGAAACAGATTGATAGGAAGAAACAACAATACGTTTGATCTTGGCATAATCGTGCAGAGGTTTAAGTGCGACCACCATCTGAATGGTTGAGCAATTTGGATTAGCAATAATCCCTTTATTTTTGTTAATGTCGTTTGGATTGACTTCAGGAACAACCAGCGGAACATCTTTGTCCATTCGAAACTGGCTGGTGTTATCAATAACAATGGCTCCTGCCTTTACAGCAGATGGTGCGTATTCTTTGCTAATGGCAGCTCCAGGAGAAAAAAGAGCGATTTCAACGTCTTTAAAAGCATCATGTGAAAGTTTGACAGCTTTAAATTTCCGACCTTGAAATTCGTATTCGGGACAATCTTCTGGCCGAGATGACATTGGGTATAGCTCGTTTATCGGAAAATTCCGCTCTTCAAGAATTTTAAGCATTTCTTGACCAACCGCACCCCGGATACCTACAATAGCAACATTATATTTTTTCATTTTTTGTATAATTCTTAATATTAAAGTGATTAAAGTGATTGAACAACTAAATCGCCAACTTCAGTTGTTGAGTATCCCATTCTTCCTGCTGCAAGGCTTTTTAATTTTGTTGTGACAACAGATCTTGCGGCATTTTCAACTTTTAGAGAAGCCTGCTCCTCACCAATTTCCTTAAGTAACATAGCAAGTGCGCAGATTGCTGCGATTGGATTGATAACATTTTGACCCGTGTATTTTGGCGCAGATCCGCCAATAGGTTCAAACATGGAAACGCCGTTTGGATTAATATTTCCACCAGCTGCAATACCCATGCCGCCCTGAATCATAGCACCTAAGTCTGTAATGATATCGCCAAACATGTTATCTGTAACGATAATATCAAACCATTCTGGGTTTTTGACAAACCACATTGTGGTTGCATCGACATGTGCATAATCTGTTTTGACATCAGGATATTCTTTGGCTACTTCATAGTAAGTTCTTTCCCAAAGATCAAAAGCAAAGGTTAAGACGTTTGTTTTTCCGCAAAGCGTTAGCATTTTCTTCTTGCCATATTTTTGAGTATAATCAAATGCATAGCGAAGACATCGTTCAACGCCTTTTCGCGTGTTGTGTGAAACTTGTAGGGCTATTTCGTCTTTTGTTCCCTTGTTTTGAAATTCTCCCAATCCTTTATAAAGACCTTCGGAATTTTCTCGCACAACTGTAAAATTAATGTCCTCTGGTTTTTTATCTTTGAGTGGGCAGAATCGCTCATCATAAAGTTGAACTGGTCTTAGATTGATGTACTGATCAAGGTCAAATCGAGCTTTTAGCAAGATCCCTTTTTCTAAAATACCTGGTTTGACATCTGGATGCCCGATGGCGCCTAAATAAATTGAATCAAATGTTTTAAGTTCTTCAACGGCAGAATCAGGTAAAATTTCACCTGTTTTTAAATAGCGTTCGCCACCAAAATCATAGGAAACAGTTTCGTATTTAAAGCCGCATTGTTGAGAAACAGCTTCCAACACTTTAAGACCTTCATTAACAACTTCAGGGCCTGTTCCATCTCCCGGAATAATTGCAAGTTTATAGTTTTTCATGGCGCTCCTTATTCTTTGAATTTTTTAACGGCAAGTGTTCCGTTGTGTCCACCGAACCCAAGAGAGTTTGACAATGCAACATTAACGTTTGTTTGGCGTGCTTTATTAGGCACATAGTCAAGGTCGCATTCTGGATCAGGGGTTTCATAATTAATTGTTGGTGGAATAATGTTGTTTTTAACTGCCATGACCGATGCAACAAATTCAACTCCACCGGCGGCTCCTAAAAGGTGTCCGGTCATAGATTTTGTTGAGCTAACTGCAACTTTTTTGGCATAATTGCCAAAAGCTAATTTAATTGCTAGTGTTTCAGTTTTATCATTCAGGTTAGTTGATGTTCCGTGTGCATTAATGTAGTCAACATCTTCAGGTTTCAAACCGGCATCTTTTAAAGCGCCAAGCATTGCTTTTGCAGCGCCATTTCCCGAAGGTTCAGGCGCTGTAATGTGGTATGCGTCTGAAGTTCGGCCGTATCCAACAAATTCTGCTAAAATTGGCGCGCCTCTTTTTTTGGCATGTTCTAGTGTTTCTAGAACAACAATGCCTGCGCCTTCAGCCATAACAAAACCATCGCGATTTAAATCAAAAGGGCGACTTGCTCTCTCTGGTTCGTCGTTTCTTTGAGATAGTGCTTTAATCGCAGAAAAACCACCAATGCCCATTGGAGTATTGGCTGCTTCTGTTCCACCAGCAATCATAATATCCATTTCACCAAATTGCATAAATCGAAGAGCATCTCCGATTGAGTTTGTGCCCGAAGCACAGGCGGTGACAACGCAAGTGGCCATCCCCTTGGCTCCTGTGTCAATGGCAACTTGGCCAGCCGCTTCGTTAACAATAAATTGTGGAATAAAGAATGGAGAAATTTTTCGTGGTCCCCGTTCAAGCAAAAGCTTATGATTCTGCTCAAATGATTGAAGAGCACCAACGCCTGACCCGATAATAACACCCATGCGGTCGGCATCAATTTTTGTGACATCAAGCTGTGCGCTTTTAATAGCTTCTCGCGATGCAACAACGGCAAGCTGTACAAATCGAGATATTTTTCGTGCTTCTTTAGAATCAAAGTGATCTTCGGGGTTGAAGTCTCTGACGTCTCCACAAATTTTGGAAGGGTATTCTGTTGGATCAAATTGTTCGATACGGTGAATACCGCTTTTGCCGTTAATTAACGAGTTCCAGAATTTGTCAACACCTGTTCCGACAGGAGATGTGACCCCAACGCCTGTAACGACTACTCTGCATTTTTCCATAGGATATTTCCTGATAAAAAACTTTGCCTCGACAAAACAAGCCGAGGCAAAATTTAATGTTTAATAACTGGATTTTTATTATTTAGTGGCAGCTTTTTCTTCGACGTATTTGATAACGTCAGAAACTTTGCTCATTTTTTCAGCATCCTCATCAGGAATTTCAACATTAAACTCTTCCTCTAAAGCCATGATAAGCTCAACTGTATCCAATGAGTCAGCTCCTAGATCGTCGACGAATGAGGATTCTGGATTCACCTCTTCAACTTTTACTCCAAGTTGTTCTGCGATGATCGATTTAATTTTTTCTTCGTTTGCCATTCACTGCCTCCTTTTTGATCCTTCTTCTGCTGATAAATTAAATAGCCATTCCACCATCAACTCTGATGGTCTGACCTGTGATATATTCTGCTTCCTTTGAAGCGAGGAATAAACATGCTCCAGCCACATCGGCTGGTGTTCCCATTCTTTTAAGAGGAACGCTCTTTAAAATTTCTTGGCGGGTCTCCTCTTTAAGTTGATCGGTCATTTCTGTTTTGATGTATCCAGGAGCTACGGCATTAACATTAATATTGCGTGATGCGAATTCTCTGGCTAAAGACTTTGTTAGCCCGATAATGCCAGCTTTGCTAGCTGCGTAGTTTGCCTGACCGATATTTCCTAAAATGCCAATGACCGATGCGATACTGATGATTTTGCCTTTGCGGGCTTTAAGCATTGATTTTGAAATTGCTTTGCAGCAATTAAAGGTCCCCTTAAGATTGACCTTGATAACAGCATCCCAGTCCTCTTCTTTCATTCTTAAAAAAAGATTATCTTTGGTGATGCCTGCATTGTTAATCAATATATCAATACGCTTATATTTGTCAAGGATTTTGTTCATCATTTCTTCAACGGCAGAGAGATTTGTGACATCACATGGGAAGCTGTCAGCCTCAAGCTTAGCAGTTTTTAATTCCGCTACAGTTTTTTCACAAGATTCACCGTTTATATCAGAGATAATAACGGTTGCACCTTGGTTTGCAAATGCGAGTGCGATTTCCTTGCCAATGCCTCTTGCGGATCCTGTAATTAAAACAACCTCATCTTTAAATTGCATTTTAAAATCCTTATGAATTTGAATAACATGTGAAATATAGCGCCAACGTAAGTTGGATGAAACTATATTAACAATATACCGTTATTTTGCAAGAAAAAAATGAAAAAATTTATTTGATTGCTTAGGATTTGTGAAGAATTTATTTAGAGGAGATTTGTTTTTACAGGAATTCGAGCTTAACGTCGATCAGGCCATGTTTGGGTGTGCCGATTTCTTTAAATGCAGCTTCGGTTAGATCAATGACTCTGCCCTTTTTAACATAGCGTTTGTGAGGACCGCGATCATTAACGCGAACAGTAATCGTTTTTCCGTTTGCTAGATTTGTTACGCGGATTCTTTTGTTAAACCCGACGCCCCAAATTGCGCAAGTCATATCGTTATCATCAAAAATTTCATTATTGGCAGTTCGGCGATTGATTCCTGGAGATTTCTTAGAATACCAAGAGGCTTTTCCAGTGCGGACGAATTTTGGCTTTTCAAATGGCGCTGTTCGTGCCGCCATGGCTTTTGGTAGAACAGAAAGTAAAGCCAAAATGACAATAATTGTGGAAAATCTTTTCATATTTATGTAATCCTTTGGGGTTAACTGTTAGCAAGGATAGCATATAAAATAGAAATGTCAAGGTTGCATCTAAAATTAACTTAGGCCCCAAAAGGGGTCTCATCATCCATATTTTCGCTTGAAATTGATTCGACTTCAATGATGCGAGATCCAGAATTTAGATTGGTCTTAAACTTTTTGCGCAACCAAGCTTTAAGAAGTGTCCGTGTTAGTGGAATTAGAAGTAAAAACCCAAAAATATCAGTTAAAAGCCCTGGCGTGAGCAACGTTAGTCCTCCAACAAGGATCATAGCGCCATCAATCATTTGTTCAGTGGGCATATTTCCTTTGTTCAGCTCATTTTGTATGCTTTGAATAACTCGAAACCCTTGATGGCGGGCAATGTGAGCCCCTAAAACACCTGTCACGATGACCAAAAGGAATGTATTGAAGATGCCGAAAGATTCTCCGAGTTTGATAAAAATAAATATTTCAGTGGCTGGAATGACGGTAAATAGTAAAACAAGATATAAAAACATATTTTTCTCCAAAAAGTGATAAAAAAGAAGTCCTTTACCTTTCACGGCTTAGCTCAACAGATACAGATTCTGTATTTTTAATCGCATTCGGCTTGTATATGATAACCGTTGCTTTTTCAATATTATTATTGCCCATGGTGACATCTAAGATGAAATCTGCTAATTTCTCAATAAGAAAGAATTTAGTTTTTCTGACTTTTTCCATTATTTCTTCAGTAATCGCTTCATAATTAACCGCATCGCTTAGGTTGTCTGTTTTTTGGGCTTTGTTGCTGTTATATATAAAGGAAAGGTCAATCATGATATCTTGTGGCTCTTCCCTTTCGCAATGTTTTGTTCCGATGATAACTGATAGCTGAATTTGGTTAATCGAGATTTTAGCCATATTATTGAATAAGACTTAAAAACTCTGAACGGGTTGAAATTTCATTGCGGAAAACGCCTAACATGCAAGACGTTTTCATTACAGAGTTTTGTTTTTCAACACCACGCATCATCATGCAAAGGTGCTGAGCTTCAACAACAACCGCCACTCCTTTACATTTTGTAACTTCCATGATGGTTTGCGCAATTTGTTTGGTTAGATTTTCTTGAATTTGTAGCCGGCGCGCAAAAATATCAACAATGCGGGCAATTTTTGAAAGTCCAATAATTTTTCCATCCGGAATATAGCCGACATGACATTTGCCAAAAAATGGCAAAAGATGATGTTCGCACATAGAGTAGACCTCGATATCTTTAACAATGACCATTTCATCAGAATCAGATTCAAAAATAGCATTGTTAATAACTGTTTCGAC
This sequence comes from Candidatus Omnitrophota bacterium, assembly GCA_028693815.1. Taxonomy (NCBI): domain Bacteria; kingdom Pseudomonadati; phylum Candidatus Omnitrophota; species Candidatus Omnitrophota bacterium. Next base: position 15,448 of record JAQUUP010000025.1, on the reverse strand, counting down.
ATTTTCATGATACCCTTTTGTCAGATATTGAAATGCCTTGGCAGCGCGCTTGGGCGTATCTTTAAGACCCTCTCGCTCAATATCTTCACCAATTGTTTTAAGTAAATCTTTGTAAAAGTTTTCCATAAATGAGGCCTCAGTTTGTGGACGAGCAAAGCGAGGAACGCAAATTGTTCGGCCGAATTTACTCCGCACGCGCAAGCGTGTCGGAGGTGATAATTGATGAACGGTTAAGCTGGATTCCTATATAATTACGACTTAGCAATCATATAGGTATTCTTTTAAACTAACAATACAGAACTATATCATAGAGATTTTAGAGTGTCAAACGTCAGTTTTTGGATCAGTTGCGAGAAGTTCACTGTATTGCTCAGGTTCACTTTCGCTACCATCAAGGCCGAGTAGTCCCATAAAATCTGTTACAGGGGCAATGTTAATAATGATGGGCACAAAGCCTTCGATGCTGCTAGAGGTAATATTTTGTATGTCCAAAGGAACGTTGAAATTAATGGAATCACCCTTTGTGGTAACGTTCATGCTTTCGTCGTTGAAGTCAATACCGCCCTTTAATTGATCATTGTCTTTATTCGAATTATTAGGTGAGCTTACAATTTGCGCCTCTGCGTCAGCAAGCTCTGAACCGCTATCCTCAACCGCTACTTTACCTGTCTTTTTCACCAGCTTTCCACTCTGCTCACTTATGCCAAATATAACGACACGCTTAGTAGGATTACGACCTTCCAAATCTTTATAAAATTGAAAGCGAATTTCTGTGATCTTCCTTTCGTTAATCGTTCGAAAAACTCGAACAGATTCATATCCCTTGTCAATTCTAGCCCCAATCTTAATGTTATTAGGAAGCTGATCTATAACGCCTCTTTTTCTAGCTTCTCGGAAAGCAGGATTAATAATATTGTCAAAATCAAGCGTCAAATAAGTTTCGCGATCCATTAATACGCCGTCAGAAGAATCTTTTTCATTCCAAATAAGAGCTTCAATATTTTTGGTAACTGTTTTAATATTTTCTTGCTTTATTCTCGCCCGTTCTTCTTCCTTTCTAGCCTTATCTTGAGCTTCCCGGATTTCTCCTGTAGTCATCCAGCGTCCATCATTTTCCTGGACAAATATTATTTCCTCTTCTTTATCTTTCTCATAAAGTAAGGTAAATTCTAACTTTATACGTTCTTCTAAATCAGTCAAGCGTTTAACATAAATAAGCTTCAACTCTTCTGCCTGGTTCGTTAACGGAATAATTTCTCCCCACTCTTCAATCGTGATCCCAGTGTTTTCTTTATCAATAAAAACTCCCAAATCTAAATTTTCAAGTCCATCTTGAAGATCTTCTTTGGGATTTAAGAAATTGCGTAAAAACTCTTCTCGTTTTTCATAATCAGGACCTTTATTTTCAGGATTTGTCTCGAATGACTCTTTCGCTTTCGCTTGGAGTTGATCTCTTCTCTGTTCATCCGCACTTTTTCTCTCCGCATCCGTCAGTCGTCTCTGCCTATCACTTCTATCAATAAGAAGCCATTTTTCTACATAGTGACTATCCTCGCCAACTTCCCAAGTCATTGTCAAAATTACTTCACCATTATCGCTTTTTCCTTCGAACCGCAATTTTCTATCTTTCTTTTCAATAATGCGCGTAGCAATCTTATCTTTCAATTTTTTATTTTCAAAAGCATTTTCAATAGTCTTAATATCATTTGCAGAGAAAACCGGTAACATTTGAGCGCTATAACGTCCTAGTCCAGCCTTAATTTTTTTATTTTGATTTCTGATCTCAGCATTTAAAGCAAAAAAGAAATCTTCTACTTTTCCTCCTGAATAATTTGTAATAGTGTGCAATCCGTCATTTTCTAGAAATTTTCTTATATCGCTCGGATCCGCAATTTCAACAGGAACCTCTTCTATCCTTTCATTCCTTTTTCTTAATACAGAATCAACCATTTTTTCAAAATCACTTGTAAATTCTCCTAGGGGCGACATTGTATATCGATCTGTCTCCATATCATATTTTGCTTGATCTAATAACGTATTAAGATGCATTTCCCAATCATATTTTTCTATGAATCTTTGTGCTTGTCTATATGTGAAAGTTCCTCCGGGATGCTCCTTGCTAAACTCCAAAAAGAGTTCGTTTTTTCTTTCATCAGTGAGTTTATCGCGAACAATTTCAAATTTTGCCCCTGATGGTTGTGATTTATTAACGATCGATAGATATTCAATCAAATAATCTTGATTAGGAAGCTCAAGCATATCTTCCATAGTGATGCCTATTTCCTCTGCGATTTCTCTACGCGTATAAGGACCCGGAACATTATTTTTGAAGAATTGTTGGATACCTTCTTGATATAGCTCTCGATTCTTAACCGCTTGGGATGACGATGCAAGCAAGATATCATCTAAAGAAGTACCATAAAGCTCATCAAATGCTGATTCTTTTAGCTCTTCGCCATAATGCATATCATGCAATCCTGATATCGCTTCATCAAAATCTGTTTTAAATTGCTTGAGGCTGGGCAATTCCTTCTCAATTCCATCTTCATAAAATCCTTTGATAAGCTTCTTCGTAATACTTTGAATTCCTGTTTCTAAAACTTTTGAAATAGGATTTATCTTGTAATCATCAACTAGATGATTGGCATCTATCAGCATAGAAACCAATCCTAAAAGACTTTTTTCAGCGCCATCCAACCTTGGCATAACATCAACTACGGGAAACCCTTTTGCCTTAAAATCAACTAAAAGGTTTGTGTTTGCCCCAGCGTCAATCTGGTATCCTCTATCGATAAGAGCAGACATAATATGGACAAGTTTGTTAAAAGCACTTTGCGGCATCTCGGCAACTTTCTGTAAATATTCAATATAATCTATCCGCAATGCTCTTACATCATGTCTCTTTTTTACCTTAATGTCCTCGTGAATTCCAGCCTGCCTTCCTCTTTGTCTTCGCAAAATTAAAATATTTCCCACCTTTGCGATTGGCTGTCCCACATTGTATCCCGGCATGATATCTTCAATCATTTCTGGCGGGCCCAGCTTCCACTCCTTACTATCCAATTTAAGGCAAAATTCATCCTCCAATCCTGGAACCTCTATAACCTCTGTCGAACCCCATTCTGCTATCATATTCTCTTCTTTGTTATGAATGACCTTTCGAGTCATATCGCCAAAATTTTTATAGCCAGCTTCCTGAATCTTTTTAAGCAAATCGTCATAAGTGATAAAAAACGCTGGTAATTCCTGTTCCCTTTTTTCACCCAAAGACAATTGATTAACAATAAGATCAGACGATGCTACCTGAGGACTTGTGAAGATCGGTATTTCGGTTGCTGTGCTCTTCCAGCTAAAATCTCCTAGCTCGGCTGTTGCTATATAGGTCGTGTCTGCATTTTCTCCGATTTCCTCAACATAGCGATATGGATCATACGTGTATGTAGTAGCCCCATCAAGTTCCCATGTAACTCCACCCGAAAAATACTTTCTTGGAATATGTTTGCGAGCAAATTGATCGTATTCAATTTTGATAAGGTCACAGACGCCTTTTTTAAAAGATTCAACATATTGATTGTAGATATCTTGTGAAACATCTTTGGTGTCCACTCCTTTAATCTTGCTTTGATCAGAATAGACCTTGTTCACAATAGATTCTTTTAGATTATTCTTAAACCAATAAGCCAGAATTAGAGAATTGTATATCTGGCGAAGTTGGGCAAAGTTTCTGCCTGTGTTAACTTCTTTTTCAAGAGCTGGGATGATGATTTCACGGACAATGTCTGAAGCTAATTTATTCCGTGAAGAGTGAAGCGTATCTTGTGAAGCGTCTTGCGCTTCACGTTTCACGCGTAACGTTTCACTTGATCGCGTTGGTACTACATCCCTCGCGTCTAACGCTCGGGACCGCGAAGCGTCCCTTGTGGACTCTGCGCTCTTTTCGAGCGCGAGGTAATCCTCTTCCAGCATAATTTTAAGCTTACTCTGCACCACAAAAGCCCTATCTTCTTTAACATAGACTTCAGCATACTCTGGCATAATCCAAACCTTATTAAAGGTATCTACTGGGATATTAGTGGTTCCATATTCTTCATAGGCTTTCTTATAAATTTCTTGCCAGAACTGTTTACCCAGCTCATCTTCTGGATACATTAAAGAAGCAGTAACTTGCTTTAAGATATAATCTTGAGCCAACATGTCTGTACCCATATCTGTAGAAGCTAAAGAATCAGGGATAATTCTATCCTTTTCATAGGGAGATAGGTTCACCCACAGGTTATCTTCAGGTATTGTTAGAGCAGCTAGGAAGTATTTGATGAGGCGTTCAGATTCACTCTTTAGTTCAGTGCCTGTAAGTCCAGTGTCACCAGAATCGACGATAAAGTCGAATTTAAGAGAATTGTTAGGATAGACTCTTATTCCACGAAGAATGGTAGGTGTGAACACTGGACTTAAAGACACCATAGTTCCCGGCACAGGAAGTCCTAATACGCCTTGAGCCAAAGCTTGAGAAGGGATAATGGTCATAGAAAGAAAACAGACCATTATAATAATACATATACTTTTATTTAAAATCTTCAATGCTTCCTCCGTGGCACAGAAAAACATTCTTATTCTTTATAATACCGCTATCCTGACATATAAAAGTATATCCTATATATACGTTTTAAAGGGGGTTTGGGGGGGTTGGGGAAAGCGCTTTCTTTTGCAAAGCAAAAAACCGCGTTTAACTCGTAGATTTAATCGGTTAGGGAACCCAAGGTCCACCTCGAAGGTGGTACGGGTTGCTCAATTCGCACCTTGAGGCGAGAATTTAAAAAAGATAAAAAACAATTTTAAAGGAACATTGTTATCTAAGAAAAATATGATACAATATCCGATATGAAACCAATTATTGATTATCATAATCATACAATTCTTTGCGGGCATGCTATTGGCGAGCCTTTTGAGTATGTTGATCAGGCTCTTAGTCTTGGTCTTAAGGAAATAGGATTTTCCGACCATGCACCTTTAGTCTGCCATGATGATCCTACGGTTACGATGAGTTTTGAACAACTTCCCCGTTATCATGGAATGATTGAAGATGTTCAGAAGAAATATGAAGATAAAGATATAAAAATACGTCTAGGTATTGAGGCGGATTTTGTCGTTGGTTTTGAAGAAAAAACCAAGGCAATTTTAGATGGATATGCGTATGATTATGTGATTGGTTCTGTTCATTTTATCGGAGATTTTGCTTTTGACAATCCGACCCAGAAGGAACGCTTAAAAACAAACAATATTAATAAGGTTTATCTCGATTATCATCAGCTTTTGCGCCAAAGTGCTGAGTCAGGACTTTTTGATATTATGGCGCACGTTGATTTGGTTAAAAAATTTGGTGATCGTCCAACGGAAGATTTGACCGATGACCTTCGCGTAACCGCTGAGGTTTTTAAGAAAACCGGCGTCGTGATTGAAATTAATTCTTCGGGTCTACGAAAACCAGTTGGAGAAATTTACCCTTCCCTCCCTAATTTAAAGATTTATTGTGAGGCAGGCGTGCCGATTACGTTTGGTTCTGATTCTCACGCTCCAAATGAAGTTGGATCTGGATTTGAACAAGCTTTTGATCTTGCTCGTGCGGCAGGATACAGCGAATATGTTTTGTTTGAAAAACGACAAATCTCCCAAAAAGTTACTTTTTAACTTTTGCAATCCCCTTCTTAATTATCTCCAAAGATTCTTTAATCCCGACAGTTTTAATCAGCTGGGGATTGTTTTCAATTGAAACTTGCCATTGATTGCCCTTCTTTTTAATCACAACATTAAACAATTGTGTTAGATGTGGCTCGGCAACAACAATGCTTTGAATCCCAGTCAGTGTGCTTTTATCAAAAGAAAATTGCTTGAATACAATGCTTAAATTTTTGCTTTTTTTATTTTTGTAGGGAATCTGGTCTGGATTAAACGCTGGTACAGAAAACGGTTTTATTTTAGCTTGTTTGTTAATTGGAATATCAGCATGTTTGGTTTTTGTAAGAAGAATTGAAAAAAATGAATTTTGCCCTTCGTTTGACCAGAGACGTTCAAAGCGGGTGTTGAATTGCGGCCTAACTTTATCTTTTTCAATTTTAAATCCAGTATTTTTAGCTTGTTCTAAAATCCATTCAAAATAGGGTTCAAAGTCTGTGACGACTTGGAATTTCCCATCTTTTTTAAGTCGGCTATTAACAATTTTTAAGAAATTTTTATGGAATAAACGTTTTTTGTGATGACGTTTTTTTGGCCAAGGAAATGGAAACAATGAGTGCGTGTAAGTAATGCTTTTATTTTTAAAAAGTCGGTCAAATGCGACATAGGCATCGACGCATAACAAACGAATATTTTCGACCTTAGTTTTTTTAATACGCTTAAGAATTTTTTTGATGAGATGAAATTCAATCTCAATGCCGATAAAGTTTCGATTGGGATATTTTTGTGCTTGGGCGACTAAGTATTCGCCATTGCCAAATCCAATTTCGACAAAAAGCGGTGCTTTTCTTTTAAACGCTTGATCCCAATCAACGGGATGCTGTTCATAAAAATGGGAAACAAGAAATTTATCGATATCTGTTTTGGATATATTGCTCAAGGATTTGAATAAATTCTGTTTTGATGGTTTTTCCGCTTAAGTTTCGAAATAATTTTCCATCGACATAAACAACGGCTGTCTTTTTTTCACCGCGTCCAGGAAGGCTAATTCCGATATCGGCATGTTGACTTTCTCCGGGCCCGTTAACAACACATCCCATGATAGCAATTTTAAGTTCGACAACTTTTGGAAATTTTGTCTTCCAGGCTGGAAGCTTTTGTTTGATATGTTGGCGAATCGATTCTGCTAAGGATTCAAAATATTGATTTTCTGTTCGACCGCATCCAGGACAACTGATCACTGCTGGTGAAAAGAAACGAAATTTCATGGCTTGCAGCAAAGTTTGGCAACACGTGACCTCTTGGCTTCTCGGTATATTCTTTCTTGGAGTCAAAGAAATGCGGATGGTGTCGCCTATTCCTTTTTGCAAAAGAATAGAAAGAGCGCAAGCGCTTGTGATAACTCCTTGCAATTCGGATCCTGCTTCTGTTACGCCGAGATGAAGCGCATAATCACATTTTTTTGATAATGCCTCATAAGCCGCAATTGTATCTTGTGCGTCTGACATCTTGACACTTAAGATGATCATATTTTTAGGTAGACCGAGTTTTTCTGCTTTTTTTGCATTCTGGATTGCGCTTTGCACCATGGCGTTGCATAAAATCTGATGAGAAGTTTTTTTAATCTTAGATTTCTTATTTTGCACATGAAGTCTTTCAAGCATTCGCTCATCGAGAGATCCGCTGTTAACCCCTATGCGAACAGGCTTTTTATTTTTGATTGCAATTTTTATAATTTCTGAGAATGGGTCATTTTGAGTGGCCGATTTGTTGACATTTCCAGGGTTGATTCGATACTTGTCTAAGGCTTTCGCGCTTTTTGGAAATTTTTTAAGAAGAGCATGTCCATTGTAGTGAAAATCGCCAATAATAGGCGTAGAGTAGCTATTTTTCCGTAATTGCGACACTATTTCTGGAATAGCAACCATCGCTCTCTCATTATCAATTGTTAGCCGAACGATTTCGCTTCCAGCGTCTACAAGTTGTTTTATTTGTGCTACAGTTTTCGAAACATCTGAGGTTTGCGTGTTGGTCATGGATTGAATAGCAATCGGATGCGCACTTCCAATGGTGATGCGGCCGATTTTGACTGAGGGTGTTTTTCTTCGTTTGATCATATTCTAGGCTAAAAAGTCATTTTAAAAAATGAGTAAAAGTGTTATATTAAGCTTTATATAAAAGTCTTTAATTTTAAAAAGCTAGTAATCTAAAAAAATTATACTGAAACGCAGTCGATAAAGCAATGGAAATATATTTAGCTCATACGCAGGGTTTTTGCGCTGGTGTTGCCCGCGCAATTGATATTGTTAACCGTGTTTACGAAAAGTATGGTGTTCCCCTTTTTGTTTTTCATGAGATTGTTCACAATACAAAAGTTGTTGAGAATTTTAAAAAAAAGGGTATTCAATTTGTTGATGATTTAGCAGATGTACCTGATGGTGCTCGTATTATTTTTAGTGCGCACGGTGTTTCACCTCAGGTTATCGAAGCTGCGAAAGAAAAGAATTTGGTTTTCTTTGATGCGACCTGCCCTCTTGTTAGAAGCGTTCACAATCGTGCCAAGGAATTCTCAAGAAATAATATTGATGTTGTTTTGATTGGTCATAAAAATCATCAGGAAGTCATTGGAACAAAGGGTTATATCGACCCAAGTTTCCTTCATATTATTAAAAATGAGGATGAGATCGAACAGCTTTCTATTGACGCATTTAAGAAAGTTGGCTATGTGACCCAAACAACGCTTTCTTTAGACGACACAAAGAATCTTATTGTAAAATTAAAAGAGCGATTTTCAGGTTTAATTGATACGAAAGTTGACGATGTTTGTTATGCAACACAAAATCGGCAAAATGCTATTAAGGAGTTGTGCGGTGTTTGCGATGTAATTATTATTTGTGGTTCGGCAAATAGTTCCAATAGTAATAGATTAAAAGAATTGGCAGAGAAATGTGGCGTTGAAAGTTATTTGATAGATTCTGCAGATGAAATTAATTTGTCGATGCTGAAGAATAAGAAAAAGATCGGCATCAGCTCTGGCGCTTCTGTTCCAGAAAGTGTTGTTTTAGATGTTATCGATAAGCTTAAAATGGAGTGCTCAATTTCTAAAATACATGTTTCGGAAAGTCCAGAAAAAGACATTTCTTTTTCAACGCTAGAAATTTAAAATGGGAGTTTGTTTGTGGCTAAACTAATCATTGATCAAAAAGAATACGAAGTTCCTGATAACAGTGCAATCTCTGACACTTGTGAAGATGCGGGTGTTCGTTTTGATTGCAATACGGGTGTTTGCGGGTCTTGCCATATAAAGATTTTAGAGGGCGCTGAGAATTTAAGCGATTTAACGACAGAAGAAATTGATCTTGGAATGGATCGAAATAATCGTCTGGCTTGTCAATGTACAATTAAAACAGGTATGGTAAGAATTGCACTCTAATTTTTCTACGTTAAAAACAATCAGAGGTATTGCGATTGAAGAAAATGTTTTGCTTTCTCAATATACAACTTTTCAGCTTGGAGGAAATTGTCCTTGTCTTATTACATGCTCAACGGTTTTGCAGTTAGAAGCGGTTGTTAAATTTTTACGAGAAAAAGAAATTTCTTTTTTTGTTATTGGCGAAGGATCAAATCTTGTTGTTTCTGATTTTGGGGTTGATTGCGTTGTTGTTCGTTTTGTTTCGAAAGAGCCTGATATTCGCCTTGATGGATGCAAGCTTGCTGTATCCGCAGCCGCATGCTTAGATGACGTTGCTCTTTTTGCGGCTCAACAAGGACTTAGGGGGCTTAATTTTGCAAGTGGAATTCCCGGTACAGTTGGCGGCGCGATAAGTGGAAATGCTGGAGCATTCGGTCAGCAAATCAGCGATTGCTTATTTTATGCCAAATTGCTTGGGTTAACATCCAAGGAGCGCATTGTTGAAAAAGATGCTTTGGATTTTGGATATCGAAGTTCAAATATTCAGAAAAGTGGTGATATTATTTTGTCAGCTACTTTTGTTCTTCTTCCGGAAGATCCTGACGCTCTTTTGCATGAGAGAAAGAATATTTTAAAAGAGCGTAAAGAAAAGCATCCTGATTACAAGAAGATTCCATGCGCTGGAAGTTTTTTTAAGAATATTGAAGTTGGTGGTAGGCGCAAAGCTTCTGGAGCTCTTCTCGATCAGGCTGGCGCAAGACAAATGGTTGTCGGTGGAGCCGGTGTTTTTGAAAAGCATGCCAATATTATTATCAAGAAAAACAAGAATTGCTGCTCCCAGGATGTTTTTGATTTATCTATGCAAATGAAAGAAATTGTAAAAAAGAATTTTGATATTGAGTTAAACCGCGAAGTTCGCTTTGTCGGCCAGTTTAAAGATGGAAAGAATCAAGACAATTGCCTTGTTTGGTAATTACCCACCAATTTTGTACATTTCAATCTTATTGCGACCATTATTATTAGCGCAAAATCGCATTTCAGAATATTGATCCTCTCGTTTCTTCCAAATATTTTGAATAATCTTAGAGAGCTCAGAATCATTTTTGTGCAAATGTTCTTTAAGATCAAAAGAATTCTCAGCAAACAAACAGGTATAAAGCTTTCCATCGGAAGAAAGTCTTAGCCGCTGACAGTCTTGGCAAAACGGCTGGCTAATCGAGGATATAAAGCCGACTTCCCCTTTTCCATCTTTATAAATATATCGACTTGCAACCTCGCTTGGATAGTTGCGATTTAGAGGTACAAGCGGAAAGATTTTATTAATTTTTTTTAAAATACTGTTAGACGTGACGACATCTTTTTCAGACCAATTGTTTTCTGTTCCAACGTCCATATATTCGATAAAGCGAACAATGTGCCTTGTTTCTCTAAAATGTGTTGCAATAGGAATAATCTGATTTTCATTAATTCCCTTTTTAACCAAAACATTAATTTTGACAGATAAAAATCCATTTTTTTCACAAGCTTGTATTCCTTGAAGCGTTTTTTTTGGCGTTCCATGTCCGCCAGTCATTTTTTTGAAAATATTTTCATCTAGAGCATTTAGACTAACAGTAATTCGATCAAGTCCATTTTTTTTAAGTTGATAGATGTAGTTCGAAAGAAAATAACCGTTTGTTGTAAGTGCCAGATCTGCAACGCCGATATCTTTAAGCTTTGAAATTAATTCTGGTAACCTATCCCTAAGTAATGGCTCACCTCCAGTTAGTCTGATTTTTTTTACACCAAGCTTAATAAAAATTTTAGCCAACTTTATGATTTGGTTAAATTCAAGTTGGCTATGCTTTTGGCGCAATGATTCAGATTGTTTGCCTGGTTTGCAATGAGGACAAAAAAAATTGCATTGATCGATTAGGGATATGCGCACGTCTCTCAATCCGCGATTTAGCAAATCAATACAATAGGGCTTTTGAGATTTAAGATAATTCTGGTGCGCTTGAAGCGTTGTTGGCATTATTCTGTTGTCTGAACTTTAATATCTGGATTGTAATGTTCTTTTAAAGCAGTTTCGATAGCCAGTAGTGTTCCCATTTTTGCGTGCGGACATCCCCCACAAGCTCCTTGATAGGAGATGGTGAGAATGTTGCCTTCAAGACCGATAAGCTTTAGGTCTCCTCCGTCTTTTTGCATAAACGGTCTAACGGTGTGATTTAAGATGTCGTTGATTTTTTCAAATTCTGCATTTGTTTCTGTCATTTTGACTCCAATTTTTTATGGTTAGAATGATGTACTTTGATAATTTTTTCGTCGCATTCAAGCGATACATTTGCGATAACTTCCAGACAGTCTGGAATTGCTGGAAAAACAGCTTCTAGGCATTGTGCAATTGCATTTGGATTTCCTGGTAAATTGAGAATAAGTGCTTTGTTTCGAATGCCAGCTGTTTGACGCGAAAGAATTGCTGTTGGAACATATTCTAAAGAAATGCGACGCATTAGCTCTCCAAAACCTGGCAACATTTTGTCGCAGACCGATTCGGCTGCTTCAGGCGTTACATCTCTTTCACCGGGCCCTGTTCCACCGGTTGTTATAATTAAAGAGCAGTTTTCTTGATCGCTCAATCTAATAAGTTCGGTTTCTATTTTTTCTTTATCGTCCGAGACAATTCGTTTAAAAGAGTTCCAAGAATTTTTTAAATAAGTTCCCAGAATTTCTTCGATTGTTTTGCCAGAGATATCTTCGTATTGGCCTTGAGCAACGCGATCAGAAATTGTTAAGATTCCTATTCTAATTTGATTATCTGAAGTCATTTGAGGTTAACCAAGAAGCTTATCACCAACGGCCCAATTCTCGCCTTTAACTTCATCAAAAACAACATAGGTATGATCTTTTGGTTTGTTAGCAACTTTTTCAAGAGTTTCAGTAAATTGCGCTGCAATTTCTTGTTTTTGTTCTTTAGTGATAGTGCCAACTAATTTAACATTGACATATGGCATAATGAGGCCTCCAATAAATTTTAAAACAATATGGCCGAATGTATCCCAGGAGCGATTTTTTGCGATGCGGGATTTCGCCATTCTAATTTTTTGATAAAACAAAAATACCAACGTGTGCAAAAAGATTTGGCCAAAAAACAATTTCCTGATTTCGCGAAAGAGCACGTTTTTTTTCAATCTTGATTTTATGGCGATTGCAAAAACTTTGAAAATCTTTAATGCTTAAAAATCTTAAGTTTGGCGTATCATACCATTGATCAGGAAGCTCTTTTGTGATCGGAACGTTTCCTCTAAAAAAGACTTGGAAGCGACCATTGATATGGCAGAAATTTGGAATTCCAACAATAACTTTCTTACCGACGCGTAAAGACTCTAGAATAACTTTCTCAGGATGTAAAACTTGTTGTAAGCTTTCATAGAGAATAACATAATCAAATCGTTTGGATGAATAATCTAAAAGTTCTGTGTCGACATCTCCATGAACAACTGTTAAGCCTTTTTCAATGCTTTGGTGGATTGCCTGTTCGTCAATTTCAATGCCGGCGCCATGCACATTCTTTCTTTTTTTAAGTAAGCACAAAAGCTCGCCTGTGCCACAACCAAGATCCAGAACTCGTGCATTTGGATTAATTAGTTCAGCGATAATTTCGTAGTCTAAGCGAGATGTCATTTTGTTGTTTTCCTCAAGAAATTTCTGATTAGATCAGATTGTCCGTCAATCTCAATTAAGAATGAATCGTGTCCGTAGGAGCTTTTGATTTCGCAACTTGAGACGTCGATGTCGTTTATTTTAAGCGCTTTAATCATTGATTTAAGCTGGTGTGTTGGATAAAGCCAGTCTGATGTAAACGTGATTACTAGAAAGCTAGATTTTACATTTTGAAAAACTTCTTCTAAGCTTTTTTCTTCAGATAAATTAAAATAATCTAATGCTTTTGAGATGTAGAGATATGAATTTGCATCGAATCTCTGAACGAAAGTATCTCCTCGATATTTTAGATAGCTTTCAACTTGAAAATCTTGTGAGAAATCAAAGCCAACACGCTGTTTGTTAATAAGTTGACGCCCAAATTTCTTGCCCATGGATTCATCGCTCATGTATGTGATGTGTCCAACCATGCGCGCAAGCCCGATGCCTGTTGACGGTGGTTTTTTATCGTAATAATTTCCGTTGTTCCAATTTGGGTCGGTCATAATGGCTTGTCGACCAACTTCGTGAAAAGCAATTTGTTGTGCTGTGTGTCCTGTATTTGTTGCAATCACAATCGCTGAGTTTATCATTTTTGGGTAAAGGATTGACCACTTAAGAACTTGCATTCCTCCCATAGATCCACCGGCAACAGCATGTAACTTTTGAATGTTAAGATAATCAATAAGAGTTTTTTGAACAACAACCATATCTTTGATTGTCACAACTGGAAAGCTTAAGCCGTATGGTTTTTTTGTATCTGGATTAATCGAAGATGGACCAGTTGTTCCCTTGCAGCCACCTAAAACATTGGAGCAGATAATGAAATATTTATCAGTATCAAACGCTTTTCCAGGACCAATCATGTTGTCCCACCAGCCTGGCTTCTTATCATTCTTATGTAAACCTGCGGCATGTGCATCGCCTGAAAGTGCATGGCAAATTAAAATGGCGTTTGATTTATCGCTATTTAGCTTGCCGTATGTTTCGTACGCAATAGTAATTGGGCCAAGCGTTAAGCCACTTTTAAGTGTTAAGTGATTTGGCGGCTCAAAACAGGTAATTTGCTTGGTTTCGACGATTCCTAAATTTTTTATCATAAATAAGTGCCTATTTTAAATAAACCCGTTTTTTGCTTTCTTAAGAAATAAGTGAGGCGAATTTGCCCCAAGGAGCCGCTTTGTGGCGACGCGGGGTTTCGCTAAAAGTAACTCCAAAATATTAGCACAGCCACTACAGAGTGTCAACTTGTCTCAAAGTAGCATTAACTAACTAAATCTCCCTTTAATCCAAAAGCTGATGCACTTTTTATTTTAATATTTACGAATTGTTTTGGTGCACAATTTTTTGTTTCAAACGATACAGTTTTGTTTGTCTTGGTTCGTCCGCAAAAATGCCCATCTCCCCTGTTTTTATCAATATATTCAATTAAGACTTCTTGGGTTGTTCCAATGAGTTTCTGGTTTTTTTCAGACGAAATTTGTTTTTGTATTTCATTTAACTTAACAATTCGCTCTGTTTTTTTCTCAGCACTGACATCATCCTGAAACTTTTTAGTCGCAACCGTTCCTGTTCGAGGAGAATATTTAAAAATGAATGCTGCGTCAAATCGAACTTTTTTAACAACATCAACAGTATCTTTAAAATCTTTTTCGTTTTCTGTCGGGAATCCGACAATAATATCCGTTGTAATAGCAATATCAGGACAAGCTTTTCTTATTTTTGAAACAAGTTTAAGATATTTTTCCTTTGTATATGTGCGATTCATTAATTTTAGGATTCGAGTGCTGCCGGCTTGCATGGGCAAGTGAATATGGTTTATGCATTTTGGGTTCTCAGAGATAACTTTTATGAGCTTATCAGGAAAATCTTTTGGGTGTGGTGACATGAAATGAATGCGTTTGATTTCATTAATTTTACTGATTTCATTAATAAGATCAGGAAAATCTTTTTTTCCATCATTGTAGGAATTGACATTTTGCCCTAAAAGAGTGACTTGCGGATAGCCTTCTTTAGCTAGTTTTTTAACTTCTTTGATGATGCCGCTAAAATCTCGACTTCGTTCACGACCTCGAACGTAAGGCACAATGCAGTATGTACAGAAATTATTGCATCCACGCGAGATGGCCACCCAAGCATTGATGCCTTCTTCTCTTTTTGGGTAAATGTCTGAATATGTTTCTGTATCAGAAAGATTATAATCAAAAGTTTTAAGATTGGTTTCTTGTGTTTTTTTAATAAGGCTCGGAAGTTTTTTGTAGCTATCGGGTCCAGCGATAAAATCAACACCAAGATTCTTTTTGGCCAAGAGTTCTTCTTTTTTGTCAGCAGCCATGCAGCCTAAGACGCCAATTAAAACAGATTTTCCTTTCAGGTCATGGCGAATTTTATGAATAAGACCGAAAATCTTTCGATTGGCATTTTCTCTAACTGAGCATGTGTTAAGCATGATAATATCGGCTTCAAATTCGCTATCAACAAAGACGTAGTCTTTCTTTAGAAGAATCGAACGAACAAGTTCTGAATCATACTCGTTCATTTGACATCCGAAGGTGCGCAAAAGCACACGTAGCTTCTTCGGGCTTTTGCCTCCGGAATCGCCTGTATTGTCGTCTTTTCGTTCGTTTTCAACCATTTCATCCCCTCTTCATAGCAAGTCTTCCAAGGCTCATTCAACTCAAA